>NZ_JBEPXO010000007.1:0-69912 GCF_041641895.1 Salinigranum sp.
GGCCGGCCGCCGCCGAGGAGTGCGATGGCGAGGAAGCCCGGGACGTACTCGAACGCGAGCAGGAGGGTCGGGGAGACGGCGAGCGCCGCGAGGTAGACGGCGAGGCCGAACGCGGCCACCAGACGGGTGCCGAAACCGAACAGCAGGAGGAAGCCGACGGTGATGCCGAACAGCCGAACCAGGGTGGGCGACGCCGGGGCGAACATCGGCGTGAACAGGTAGCCCGCGAACCCGGCGCCGACCAGCGGGAGGCCGACGCTCAGTCGGAGCAGCCACGGGAGGAGGTCACGGTAGCCGGCGAGCAACTGCCGTAGCAGGAGGATGTCCCGACGGACAGGGCGAACGCGGAGGTACGCGAGGAGTCCGACGACACCCACGGCGCCACCACCGGCGAGCAGCGTCGCGTTGAGCGGGTCCACGAGCGTCGAGAGCAGGAACGCCAGCGGGTCTACCTCCTCCCCACCGGGGGTGACGTACTGCACGTGTGCGCTGACGGGGGCGGCGAACAGGGCCGCACAGACCGCGGCGACGGACGCGATCACCGCTGTCCGGACCGGCCGACCTCGGAGAGAACTCATTACTCGTAGCTGAGTACCCGAGCGTCCTAAGCGACACGGCTCCTTCTCGGTCGCCGGGAAAAATCACGAACGTTCGGGCGCGTCAGACGTCGAAGACGACGTACGCCTCCCAGCCCACCTCCCCCTCTTCGAGCCGCATCTCCGAGTACGTCACCGCCTTGACGTCACGGGCGTCGACGCGGTCGAACGGGATGCCGCGAGCACGGCCCTCGACGCGCCACGGTCGGTCGGCAGCGGCGGACGCTGATTCGGCCGAATCGGGGCCGGTGACGACCGCCTCGTTGTCCGCCGGGAGGACCTCCCGGACGTCGCGCTCGTAGATGAGCTGGTCGAGGTAGTCGAACAGCAGCGCCTCCCGGGACTCGGCCTCGACGGTGAACGTCAGCCACTCGTCGTGCTCGTCGGGCGGCGGGACGTCGTCGCACATCGCCGCCGTGAGGCCGTCGCCGACGGCGGCGAACGCTCCGGACAGCGTCTCTGCCTCGGCCTCCACGGCGACGTCGGCCGTGTGGTCGCGGAGGTGGAACGTCACTCTCTCCCCTCCCGTTCGCCGGCGGGGTCACGGGTACGACCGGCCCGTTCGGCCGGGGGGCCGTCCGTCCCGTCTCGCTCTCCGGGGTCGCGGCCGGCCCGTTCGGCCGGGCGGTCGTCGGTCCGCCCGCGGGCCTCGCGGACGCGGTCCGCCTCCCGGGCGGGCCGGGTCGAGTCGGCGTCGCTGTCCCCGTCGCGTTCCCGTTCGGCGATGTCCTGCGGGCGGCCGGCGTGTGCGGGGTCGACGTCCGCACTGTACCGCGCCGTCCGGTCGTGGCCGGTCCGTCGCTCGAACGACGTCGCCCGCTCGGGCCGCGTCCGGCGGTCGACCGCCTCGTTCGCGGCGAGCGTCCGTATCTCCTCACCGGAGAGGCCGCTCTCGAGGTCGGAGTCGGCGATGGCGACGCCGCTCGTGACGATGGTCTGGACGCCCTCCTCGACGGTGAGGTCGACGTCCATCACGCGGTCGACCGGCAGGTGGACGAGGTGGCCGCCCATCACGGGGTTCGGCGCCATCGGGAGGAACATCGTCACCATCTCGTCGTGAGGCGTCGGTTCGGCGAGCGACTCGGGCGTCTCGGTCGTGACGAACCCGAGCGTGTACGACCCCTCGTGGGGGAACTCGACGAGTTTTACCTCGCGGAAGCTCTCGGTGTCCGACGAGAGGACGACGTCGGACATCTGCCGGAAGCTCTCGTAGATGGAGCCGAACCCGGGGACGCGCGTCGCCGCGCTGTCGAAGTAGTCGACGGCCCGTTCGCCGTACCGCGACCGCTCGACGACGAAACCGACCCCGACGACGCCACAGAGCACGAACGCGGGGATGGTCAGTTCGAGCAGGAGTTCGCCCGAGACGGTGACGAGACCCGGGAGGAGGGTGATGCGGTCCGAGACGGAGAAGAGGGCGGAGACGAACGCGAGGTAGCGGTAGAGCGTGTTGAACAGGAAGGCGAAGACGAGTGTCGTGACGAGCACGGGGACGACGACGGCGACCCCCGTGATGAACGACTCGCGGACGACGTCGGTCACCGAGCGGGCGGGCGTCCTCGTCTCGGACAGCGGCGCCATGTCTCGTTCTGTGTCGGGTGACTACCAAAGCGTTCCGGGACGTGGGGCGTGCGGACGTGTCGACCTGTCGGGGTGTCGACGTGTGACCGACGACGATGTCGACCGTGTGTCGTCGCGCCGCCCTCCCGACGCGAACCGACACCTCTTATTCCTCGCCTCCGAAGCCGAAGCCGTGCAACCCGTCGAACGCTCTGACCCCGACGGTGTCGACTTCGGGTGGGTGATGCAGACGACGTTCGTCGTGACCATCCTGGTCGGGTCGCCGGTCGTCGCTGTGCTGTCGACGACGACGACGCTCCCGACGTGGGGCGCGCGCGCGTCCTTCGCAGTCCGGGTCGGGGCGGTCATCTGGTTCCTGACCGCCGTCGTCGTCTACCTCTACGCCCGACGGACCAACGCCGGCGACGGTGGCGTCGGCCGACCCGACGCCGACCCGAACACCGAAGACTGAGTCTGGCCCGAAGCCGTTTTCCCCGCGTCCGCCGCACGTCCCGGTATGATCGACGAGACCATCGAGGAGATACGGGAGATGCAGACCCACAGCTCCTCGGTCGTCGCCATCAAGGCAACCCGCGCGCTCGCCGAACTCACCGAGCGGGAGTACGCCGCTATCGACGACTTCGAGCGCGCGCTCGAACACAACGTCGGCGCTCTCCGCCGGTCGAACCCCTCTCACGCCTCGCTGCACAACGCGATGCGCCGCGTTCTCGAGGAAGTCATCGGCGCGTCGACGACCGTCGAGGGCTCGATGGCCACGCTCGAGCACACCATCGAGGCCGTCGTCGAGGACATCGAACAGGGCAAGCGCGGCGCCGCCGCGAACGCCGCCGAGACGTTCGAGGCGAACGAGACGTTCCTCACCCACGACTACTCGTCGACTGTCCTCGGCGCCATCGAAACCGCCGCCGCCGACACGTCGCTGACGGCGTACGTCACCGAGGCGCGCCCCCGCTACCTCGGCCGGAAGACCGCCCGTGCCCTGGCGAAACTCGACACCGTCGACCCCCACCTCGTCATCGACGGGGCCTGCGGGCACTTCCTGCCCGAGTGTGACCGGGTCGTCATCGGCATGGACTGCATCGTCGGTGACACCCTCTACAACCGCATCGGGACGTTCCCGCTCGTCACCACGGCGAAGCAGGTGGGCGTCCCCGTCACCGTCGTCGGGTCGAGCACCAAACTCATCGACGAGTTCCGCTTCGAGAACGAGGTCAGGCCCGCGACGGAAGTGATGCTCGAACCCGCCGAGGGCATCACCGTCGAGAACCCCGCGTACGACGCGACGCCCGTCGACCTCATCGACGAAGTCGTCACCGACGAGGGCGTCCGCGAACTGTAACGACCGCCCGCCGCCCGCCGCCCGCCGCTCAGTCGCCGTCGCCCGGGAGGTCCACCCACTCGCCCCGCTCGTCAGACCGTTCGATGGCGTCCAGCACCTCCTGCACGCGGTACGCGTCGGCGAACGAGGGGTGGAACTCCCCGCCCTCGGCGACTGCCGAGAGGAACTCGTAGTTCTCGTGGACGAACGTGTGTTCCCAGCCGATGACGTGGCCCGGCGGCCACCAGTGGTCGACGTACGGGTCCGAGCCGTCCGTGACGAGGATGGTCTCGTACCCTCTCGACTCGCTGGACTTGTACTCGAGTTCGTTCAGCCGCTCGAGCGAGAACCTGAGGCTCCCCTCCGAGCCGTGTATCTCGACGGTGTGATCGTTCTTGTGCCCCGTGGCGAACCGCGAGGCCTCGAAGCTCCCCACGGCGCCGTTCTCGTACTCGGCCTGCGCCGTGTAGGCGTCGTCGACAGTCACGGGCTTCGTCTCGCCGTCGCCGGTCGGCCGCTCGTCGACGAACGTCTGCAGGTGGCCCGACACCCGGACCAGGTCGCCCGCCACGTCGCCGACGAGGAAGCGCGCGAGGTCGATCGTGTGTGCGCCCAGGTCGCCGAGCGCACCCGACCCCGCCAGTTCCTTCGAGTTCCGCCACGACCACTCCGCCTCCGGGTCGACCAGCCAGTCCTGGAGGTAGCGCCCCCGGACGTGGCGTATCTCACCGAGTTCGCCGTCCTCGACGAGTCCCTTCGCGTACCGGATGGCGGGCACGAACCGGTAGTTGAACGCACAGCCGGCGATCCGGCTCGACTGCTCGGCCGCCTCGTGCATCTCCCGGGCCGCCGACAGGGTGGGGGCGAGCGGTTTCTCACAGAAGACGTGTGCGCCCGCCTCCAGCGCCGCGATGGAGGGGTCGGCGTGGAGGTGGTTCGGTCCGAGGTTGTAGAAGACGTCCACCTCGTCGACCACGTCGCGCCAGTCCGTCGCAGTGTGGGAGAAGCCGAACCGCTCGGCCGCCGCGCTGAGCGCCGCCTCGTCGCGCCCGACGAGCGTGTGCCGCTCGACGGCGGGGGCGTCCGGGAAGAACATCGGCAGGCGCGCCAGCGCGTTCGAGTGCGCCTTCCCCATGAACCGGTAGCCGAGGACGCCGACGGTGAGTTCTTCGTTCATTATTCTGCCCAGTACGCCTCGCCGGGGGTGGTCTCGAAGACGGCGCGCTGGAGGACGTCGACGGCCTTCTCCAGCCCCTCGCGGGAGGAGGTGAGCGAGTCCTCGTGTTCGATGGAGAGGGCACCGTCGTAGCCGACCATCCGGAGGGTCGAGACGACGTCCTTCCAGTGCTCCTCGCCGTGGCCGTACCCCACGGTCCGGAAGAGCCACGACCGATCGGACTCGTCGGTGTAGGGGGTGGTGTCGAGGACGCCCTTCGTGCGCGCGTTCGCCTCGTACACTTTCGTGTCCTTCGCGTGGACGTGGTGGATGGCGTCGTGCTCACCCAGGAAGCGGATGGCCTCGGTGACGTCGATGCCCTGCCAGTAGAGGTGCGAGGGGTCGAAGTTCGCACCGACGCGCTCGTTCGTCGCCTCCCTGAGTCTGAGCAGGCCGTGTGGCTCGTAGACGAGCATGTTGGGGTGCATCTCGATGGCGACGTCGACGCCCGCCGACGCCGCGTGTTCGGCGAGGTCACTCCAGTAGTCGGTGGCGACGTCCCACTGGTACTCGTGGGCGTCGGCGTGTTCGGTCGGCCACGGCGCCGTGACCCAGTTCGGCACCTCGTCGTCCGGGCCGCCGGCGGGGAGCCCCGAGAAACACGTCACCGTGTTCACGCCGAGCGCGGCCGCCAGGTCGACCGCCTCGCGGAGTTCCTCGCGCGCCTCGTGTGCGGCGTCCTCGTCGGGGTGGAGCGGGTTGTTGTGAGTCGCGAGCGCGCTCACCCGGAGGCCGTGGTCGTCGAGCGTCGCCGACAACTCGGCGCGGGCGTCCTCGCTGTCGAGGAGGACACGTCGGTCGACGTGGTCCGCGCCGGGGTAGCCCCCGACGCCGAGTTCGACTGCGCCCACGCCGACGCCGGCGAGATACGCGAGCGCGTCGTCGAGCGACTCGCCACCGAGCGGAACGGTAAGTACACCTACGTCCATGCGCCGGGCTACTCCCGAACCGCGAATAAAATTTCCGTCGACTCAGCGGCGCAAGAACTCCGAGAGCTTCTCCCGGAAGGAGGCGTCCTGTCCGAGACGGAGGTAGTACGCGTCGCCGCCGTCCTCGTAGTAGTTGTCGATTCGCCGCCTGACCTCGAACCCGATGTGCTCGTAGAACCGGAGGGCGCTCTCGTTCGTCGATCGGGCGTGACAGGTCACTGACCGGTGGTTCTGTGCGACTTCGGCGACAAGTCGCCGGCCGAGTCCCTGTCCGCGGGCCTCGGGCGCGACGGCGAGAAAGAGGATGTAGCCGTCCCGCCGGACGGAGACGAACCCGCGGAGTTCGTCGTCGTCGAAGAGGAGGTGCGTCGTCGACCGACGGTAGGCGTCGACGAAGAAACCCCGTCGCTGTTTCAGGACGCCCTCGGCTCGTCTGATCCGCTCCTTGAGCGCCCACGCGGCCTCGACGTGCGTGGCGTCGTTGGGCCTGTCCACTCGTTTCTCGATTGTGGCACTCACTGGCGTGCACATACACGAGTCTGGAATATAACTCCACCGTCGTCGGGCGACGCGTCCCCCCGTCTCGGCCCCGGTGACGCGGAGGTGGAGACGCGTGTCCCGACTCAGAACGACTCCACCGACCGGTAGGCCGTCCCGGCACGCTCCGCCGTCGTGCGGTCGCGGGGGGAGTCGCCGACGAACACCGCACGCTCGGGCGGGACGTCGACGCCGCGGAGCGTCGCCAGCAACGGTTCGGGGTCGGGCTTCCGGGTCGCGACGGTGTCCCGGCCGACGACGCTTGCGACCCACTCGGAGAGGCCGTGCGTCTCCAGCGCGATGCGGACGCTCGCCTCGCAGTTGAGCGAGCAGACGCCCACGGGCACGTCGTGAGTCGACACCCGGTCGGCGAGCGGCAGACGGTCGGAGATTCGCGCCCCCTCGCGTTCGTGGCCGGCGATGACGGCCTCGAGTTCGTCCCGCAGGCCCGCCTCGTCGGCCAGGTCGAGCATCGCCCAGAGGTCGTAGCCGGCGGCGTCGACGCCGTGCTCGTCGAAGCGGTCGACGGCGTCGCGCGCGACGGCGTCCCAGTCGACGACGAGGCGGACGAGCGTCCCGTCGAGGTCGTAGACGACGGCGTCGTAGCTGTCGAGCGTCGGAGTGGCGGTGTCGGTCACTACGCGAGAGGAGAGGCGACGCGACCAAGAGCGCTTCGCCCCTCGACCCGCGTCGTCGTTCAGGCCGTGTCGGTCACCGCGGGGCGCCCAGTGGACGTCGCTCAGTCGACGACGCCGCGAGCGATTACCTCCTTCTGTATCTCGGAGGTGCCCTCGTAGATGGTGAGAATCTTCGCGTCACGGTAGAACCGCTCCACCGGGAAGTCGGTCGTGTAGCCGTAGCCGCCGTGGACCTGCACGGCCTCGTTGCAGACGTCGACCGCCGCCTCGCTCGCGAAGTACTTCGCCATCGACGCCTCGGTCCGGGGGTCCGCCCCGGCGTCGGCGCGTTCGGCGGCCGCTCTGACGAGTTGCCGGGAGGCGTGGACCTGCGTCGCCATGTCCGCGAGTTTGTGCCTGATGGCCTGGATGTCGGCGATGGGACTCCCGAACTGCTCGCGGTCGTTCGCGTAGGAGACGGCCTCGTCGAGCGCCGCCTGCGAGAGACCGACCGCCTGCGCCGCGATGCCGATGCGGCCACCCGTGAGGATGTGGAACGCCGCCGAGAGTCCCTTCCCCTCCTCGGTGAGACGGTTCTCCGCCGGGATTCGGACCTCGTCGAACGTCAGCCCCGTCGTGTCGGAGGCCCGGAGGCCGAGTTTGTGTTCCTTCTTGCCGACCTCGATACCGGCCGACTTGGGGACGAGGAACTGCGTGACAGACCCGGGGTCGTCCGGGTCGGTCTTGGCGAAGACGATACAGACGTCGCCGCGCTCGCCGTTCGTGATCCACTGCTTCTCGCCGTCGAGGACGTACTCGTCGCCCTCCCGCCGGGCGGTGGTCGACATCTCCGCGGGGTTCGACCCCGCACCCGGTTCCGAGAGGGCGAACATCCCGATGGGGCGACCGGCGGCCATGTCGGGCAGGTACTCCTCCTTCAGCGCCTCGGTCCCGAACTCGGCGATACAGGAGGTAGCGAGACAGTGGACCGACAGCGCCGTCGCGACGGCGAGGTGGCCGTAGGCGACTTCCTCGTTGACGACGCTGTAGGTGAGGCGGTCGGCGTCGTACCCCCCGTACGTCTCGGGGGTTGTCAGGCCGGTCAGGTCCAGTTCGGCGAGGGAGTCCCACGCGTCCTCGGGGAACGTCTCGGACGCGTCCGCCACCGCCGCCCCTGGACGGAGTTCCTCGACGGCGAACTCGCGGACGACGTCACGGACGGCTCGCTGTTCCTCGGAGAGCGAGTCCGACGCTGCAAGTGCCATACTCGGTCGACGGGGGCTGAGGAAGAAAAAGCTGCGCCGACGCGCCCCGCTCGGCCGGAGCGTCAGTCGTGTCCCTTGTACGCGTGGATGCGGTCGTACGCCGCCTGGACCAGTCGGTTCGAGAGGCGGTCGTCGATACGGGGCTCGACGCGGCCGTCGCGGATGGCGTCGACCACCGCCTCGGGTGTGAGTTCGTCCGCGTCCACCGCGGTGTAGGCCCGGCCGACCTCGAACGGGTAGTGGGCGTCGCTCCCACCGACCAGCGGCAGGTCGAGTTCGGCGGCGAGTCGCTCGACCATCTTCCGCCGGCCCGGGTGTTTGCCGTTGACCTCGACGGCATCCATCGCGGCCGTGGTGTCGGCCACCGTACTGTTCCGGTACGGGTGCGCGAGGATGGCCGCACAGCCCCGGTCGTGGGCGGCCTCGGCGACGGCCGTCGGGGTGAGCGTCCCGGGTTCTGTGCGCGTGGGCGGGTCGGGCCCGACGACGAGGACGTGCCCGCGGGTGGTGGAGACTTCGATGCCGGGGACCGAGACGACCGTCTCGTCGTCGCCGAAGGGCTGGTAGTAGTCGTGGTTCGTCAGCGCGACGCCGTCGAGGTCACGCCGGGCGGCGACTGCCTCGTGCAGGCGCGCGCCGACCGGGTCGTACCGCGTCGGCGTCCCCTTCTGCCAGTGGAAGAACCGCGTGTGGGTGTGGAGGTCGAGTGCGTACACGCGTCTCACGCCCCCCCGACGGGGTTCGGTTCGTACCCCGGGCCGACGGCGAGTCGGAGCGCCCGCGAGCGGGTCTCCAGCGAGAGGTGGCGACGCTGGAGTATCTCCCCGTCGAGGCTGAACGCGACCGGTTCGTGCCCCTTGACGTCGATGTCGAGCGAGGAGACGGTGTAGCGACTCGTGCGGTCGGTGTCCCGTTCGAGGACGTGCTCGGCGAGCGTGGTCCCGACGAGGCCGACCGAATCGGTGTCGTGGACGACGACGACGTCGAAGCGGCCGTCTTCGACGTCCGCCTGCTCGCTCCCGCCCGGGGGGAACCGACGCCCGTTGCCGACGAGGACCGCGAGCGCGCTCCCCGCCCAGACCGTCGCGTCGGTCTCGTCGTCGTACAGTTCGACCGTCACGCGGACCGAGTCGAACTCCGAGATGGTCCGCAGCGTGTTGAGGACGTACGCGACGGTTCCGAACCGGTCTTTCTGTTCCGGGTTGGTCTCGGCGCTCGCTTCGGCCGTGAGGCCACAGATACAGGAGTTGAGGAACGGGCGGTCGTCGGCGACGCCGAAGTCGACCCGTCTCCGCTCGCCGCGGTCGAGCACCTCGAACGCCTGTTCGATGCCGGTGATGCCGACGTTCCCCGCGAAGTCGTTCCCGGTCCCACAGGGGACAATCCCGACGGTGACACGGTCGAGCGCCGTCGCGCGCACGACGCCGCGGACCACTTCGTTGACCGTCCCGTCGCCGCCGGCGGCCACGACAGTCGTCGCGCCCGCCGCCGCGGCCTCCGCCGCCAGGTCGACACCGTCGCCCGCCGATTCGGTCTCGCGGACCGCGTAGCCGGCTTCGCGTGCCCGGTTCCGGACCGTCTCGGTGTGGTCGCTGTCCCCGCTCACCGGGTTGAGGACGACGACCCGTTCGTCGGCGTCGCCGCTCGGAGCCTCAGTCGACATCGTGCACTCGTCTCCCGCCCCGGACGGTGAGACCCGCCGGCGGCACGTCGGCGCAGGTGTGTCCGTTCATCCGCGGACTACGGCTCCCGGTGCTCCTGGGGGACCCGCCCGTGCGGTTCCTCGGCCATCCGCTGGTTCTTCAGGTCGAGGACGTTCCGCTCGAGCGTCTCCAGCGCCGTCGACAGCGCGTCCGCCGCGCCGTACCCCTCGGCGGTCCCGGCGACCTGTTCCTCGTCGGTGAACAGTCGGATCTGACACCGGAACAGCGACTGACCGCGGAGTTCCTCGTCGTGTTTCTGGAGGTCGACCTGCGCCTCGATGACGTCCAGTTCCTGGGCCTTCGCGGTGACGGCTTCGATGCGCTCGGCGACCGACTCGCGCTCCTCCGTTCGGAGGTATCCGGGGTTCGTCATCTGGACGTCGAGTCGGTTCGACTCGGCGACGACGAGCGCGCGGAGCACGTCCGTCTTCGACACCACGCCGACGAGGTCACCGTGGGTGTCGTCGTCGACGACGGCGAGGCCGTCGTACCCCGTCTCCAGCATCCGCTCGACCGCCGACTGCACCGGCGTCTGGGGCGTGACGGTCTCCGCGGGACGGCTCATGACGTTCTCGACCGGCAGTTCGAGCAGGTCGGGTTTCTCGCCGCCACGGTCGCCCGCCGACGGCGCGGTGGTGCTCCGGGTGACGAACTCGACGAGGTCGTCGGTCGTCGCCACGCCGACGAGGTCACCGTCGTCGAGGACCGGAAGCCGCGTGACGTCGTTCTCGCGGAGGTCGTTGACGAGTTCGCCCATCGCCGTCTTGCGATCGACCGTCACCGGGTCGGTCGTGTAGACGTCCTCGACGTCGATCACCGAGAGGTTCTCTTCGACCGTCCGGAGCAGGCTGTCGCGGGTGACGACGCCCCGGAGCGTCCCCCCCTCGACGACCGGTGCGACGGTGGTCTCGTTCTCGACGAGGAGGCGGGCCACCTCGCGGACGTCCGTCTCGGTGTCGACCTCCGGCACGCGTCGCAGCAGCGACTCGACCGCGGCGTCGTCGCTCAGTCGCGAGCGGAGCAGGTCCCGTGGATGTACCGCCCCTACCACCGTCTCGTCGGCGACCAGAACGGCGTCCGTCGTCGCCGACTCCAGTTGCGAGCGGACCCGTCCGACTCGCGTCTCTGGTTCGACTGTGTCGTACTCCTGAGTTACCATCGACTGGTCCATCAGTAGGTCACCGTCGGGGAGGACGAGGAATCAACCGTCGGCCTGCACGCGAAAGCAGTCGCAGCGGTGACCAGACATATTACCTCTCGTGACTGTACTCCCCCACGTATGCAGCGGACCGCGCTCATCGTCGCCGTCGTCGTACTCACCGCGTCACTGGCCGGGGCCCCGGGACCGGCGTCCGCCCAATCGAACGACGAACTGGTCACGTTGACCATCGAGGTGGTGAACCCCTCGTCGAACCAGCGCCTCGGGGACGTGACGCTGGTGGTGAGTTGGGACGGCGGTCAGGAGCGGGTCACGACGGCGTCGAACGGGCAGGCGCTCGTCGACGTTCCGGAGGCAGCGTCGGTCGAAATCACCACCGACGACGACCAGTACACCCGTAACGCGCCGTACCGTATCCGCGTCGCCACCGAACGGTCACACACTATCGAGGTGTCGCGCAAGGCCGACCTCGACGTCGTCGTCACCGACGCGGAGGGGACCGTCTCGGACGCGCGCGTGACGCTCGCACAGGACGGCATCGAGGTGGTCACCGGACGAACCGACGACGAGGGCCGCTACCAGTCGGGGACGGTGGCCCAGGGCGAGTACACTCTCTCGGTCGTGAAGCCCGGCTACTACCGCACCACCCGGACCGTCATCGTCGCCGGGTCGCCCGAGGAGAGGGTGTCGATAGAGCGCGGCCGAGTCGACTACGACGTCATCGTCGAGGACCCGCGGTTCGACCCCGCCGAGCCTGTCGCGGCCGCCACCGTCTCGATCGAGGGTGTGGGCGAGGTGACCACGGACGACAACGGCGCGGCGACGCCGCTGCTCCCCGTCAACAGCCGCCTCGAGGTCACCGTCTCGAAAGAGGGGTACGGGACGATCACGGAGACGGTCACGACTACCGAGAGCGAGGGCTCGCTCGTCTTCGAGCTCAGTCGCGAGCCGAGTCTGTCGCTCACCGCGGTGAACGAACGGGTCGTCGTCGGTGAGGTGGTCCCCGTCGAGGTGACGGACGCGTACGGTGACCCCGCGGCCGGCGTGACCGTCCGGCTCGACGGCGAGGCGGTCGCACAGACCGACGAGAACGGCCGCGCGACGGTCCGAATCGAGTCCGCGGGTGACCACGAACTGACGGCACGGGGCCAGGGAGTGACGTCCGAGGCCGTCTCCGTCCGCGGTGTCGGCGAGGGTGGGGAGACGGCGACTGCGGACGCACAGCGGACGGAGGCAGAGGAGACGGCGACAGGGACGACTGCCCCCGGCGACGACGCCGGTTCGTCCCCGCTCACCACGTTCGGACCGGTCGTCCTCGTGCTCCTCCTGGTCGCCGTCGGTGCTGCGTACCTCTACCAGCGGCGACGGGCCGACGCGTCGAACCCGTGGGCCGACGAGGAAGAGGAGGAAGCGGACGCCGACGCCTCCGAGACGGGCGACGACGAGGAGCAGTGGTAGTCGGCCGGTCGAGCCGCACTACTTGCTGTGTCCGTCGCCTTCGCGGAGGAACGTGACCACCTCGTCGGGGGTGGCGTCGAGTCCCCCGCCCTGCGCGAACGGCGGGCCACCGCCCCCGCCGCCGCCGAACTCCTCGGTCACCCGGTCGACGACGTCGCCCGCGTGGACACTCGCCGAGGACGCGACGACGAGGAACGGTCGCCCCTCGCCGCCGACGGCGGCGACCACCTCCTCGTCGCTCGCGACGCGCTTCGCGGCCTCGCCGACGGCGTTCGCCTCGAAGCCGTCGACGCTGCCGACGCGCCAGGCGACGCCGTCCCGGTCGACCGCCTCGAACGACCGGAGCCGACCGTCGAGGAGGTCACCGCGGACGTCCGCCAGTTCCGCCGAGAGTCGGTCGTTCTCGGCCTGGAGGGACGCGACGCTCTCCGGGAGGTCGCTCACGCCGACGCCGAGTTCGCGCGCGACGTCGAGCGCCGCGCCGTGGACCGTCGCGCGGTAGTCGATGCCGGCGTCGCCGACGGCGAACTCGACGCGGGTGAGTCCTTCGCCGGGGTTCGACCGGTCGAGCACCGAAACGGGGCCGACGACGGCCGTGTTCGAGACGTGTGTCCCACCGCAGGCGGCGACGTCCCAGCCGTCGACGGTCACGACCCTGACCGTGTCGGAGTCGGCCATCACGCCGCCCTCGGTCTTGGTGTTGAACGCGACTTCCTCCCGACTGCGAGCCTCCTCGGTGGGTATCTCTTCCCACGAGACGGCGTGGGAGTCCCAGACGGCGCGGTTGACGAGTCGTTCCAGTTCGACGAGGACCGCGTCGTCGATGTCGGTCGAGGTGGCGAAGTCGACGCGGACCTTCTCGTCGGTGATGCCGAAGCCGCCGTACCCCAGGTCGTCGAGGAGCCGTCGGCCGGCGCCGTAGAGGACGTGGCTCGCGGTGTGTGCGCGCATGCAGTACGTCCGGAACTCGTCGTCGACTGTCGCCTCGACCGTCTCGCCGACCGAGAGGGCGTCGGGAGCGGCGGCGAGCGTGTGTTCGACCCGGCCGTCTCGGGCCTGGACGTCCACCACGTCCGTCCCGGCGAGCGTCCCGCGGTCGGCCGGTTGGCCGCCACCCTCCGGGTAGAACCAGGTCCGGTCCAGCACGACGGTCGACCCCTCGACTGCCGTCACCTCGGCTTCGAACGTCCTGACGTCGGGTTCCTGTGGGGCTCGTGAGTGCACATCCGCCGTGGCACGCCGCTCGTGAAAAAGACTTCCGCCCGGGGACGAGGTGCTCGTGAGCGTCCACCGTCGGGAGGAGCGGCCACACGGCCGCCACCCGGTCGAGCGGTCAGCAGCCCGGGTCGGTCAGGTCACTCGTCGACCAGTCGGACGTCGAGTCGCTTCTCCAGCGCCCGGACGACCGACCCGCCGACGCCCGCCCGCGACGCCCGCCCCTGTTCGACGGCGAGCAGGTCGGCCTCTTCGACGTCGAGTTCCGCCGCGAGTTCGCCGAGTTGGAGCCCCTCGGCCTGTCGGGCCTCCTCCGCGATGTCGCCGTAGCCCGACACCAGGTAGGGGAGCCGGTCCTTCTCGTAGTTCGTCCCCTCCTTCTCCCAGTGCGTCGGGTCGCCTTTCTGCTTGTCGTACAGCTTCGCCGCTCGCTGTGCCGCTCGTTTCTTCCGGTTCCCCTCGAACGCGGAGTCGTCGTCCGAGTCACCGGAGCCACCTCGCTCTCGTCCCCCGCGCTGTTCACCGTGTGGTGCACAGGAGCCGCAGACGAGGAGGTTGGCGCCCGCGACGTTCGCCCGTCGCAGGTCGCCCGTCTCCTTCCCACAGAGCTCGCAGGCGTCGCCGGCGTCGCCGCCGCCACCCGAGCCTGTCGAGTATTTAGCCATAACCCCCGTACTGGTTCCAACCGTTTAAATTCGCGGACGTCCCGCCGCTCACGTCGCCGGGTTCGCGCCACGGTGGGTGTGGCCGGACCCGGCCGTGGCTCGCCGGGTAGCGTTCGGAAGGATTGTGCGTGGGTGTTGTCCGCAGAGGGACGACACCTGCATCGGTGTGGTGGTCGGTTCGACCACCCGTGCGATGCGTGGGACCGGATTTGAACCGGCGGACCCCTATGGGACAGCGCCCTCAACGCTGCGCCGTTGGCCTGGCTTGGCTACCCACGCTCGCAGTGGCGTGTGCAACACTTCGTATCCCGCCCCCGATTAAATGACTTTCCTTTCGGGGGCGGGGTGTCGGGCGTTCTCACGAGGCCGATGGTGGGGGGACTCGGGTCGGTCGATCGGTCCGTAGACGGTGGCTCCCGACACACGACGGTCGGACCGACACCGCTCGCACGAAGTCCAAACGGTTTTTTCCGCGCTCTCCTACCTCCACGACATGGAACTCCGCGCCCGTGCACGCGGTCACGTCCGCGAACTCACCGCGCTGCTGACTGTCGTCTCGCTCGCCCTCGTCTTCGGCGCGGCGCTCGGCGCCGTCCCACGGACGATTCTCCCGCGAGCGTCCGACGCCGTCTTCGCCGCCATCCCGCACGTCAACGCCGTCATCAGCACGGCCGCCATCGCCACTATCGTCCTCGGCGTCCGGGCCATCCGGACAGGTAACTGGCGGCGGCACCGGGCGTTCATGCTCGCGTCGCTCGGCCTGTTCGTCGCGTTCCTCGCGCTGTACCTCTACAAGGTGAGCATCCAGGGCCCCGCGCCGTTCCCCGGTCCCGACGTGATATATCGGTTCGTCTACCTCCCGACGCTCGCGATTCACATCGTCCTCGCCATCGTCTGTCTCCCGCTCCTCTACTACGTCGCGCTGCTCGCGCTCACCCACTCCGTCGCCGAACTCCGGAGGACGGCCCACGCGCGGTTCGGGCGTATCGCCGCGGCGCTGTGGCTCGTCTCGTTCGTCCTCGGCAACGTCGTCTACGCGATGCTGTACCTCGTCTACTGACCGTGCCCGACACGGCCGACCGTGGACGACGGGCGGCCGTCGTCAGTCGGCCGTCCTCGTCTCGGAGCCCGGGGCGGGATCCCCGGCGGCCCCGGCGTCCCAGCCGTCGGGGACGTACGGACACAGCGGGTCGCTCCCGAACGGGTCGCCCGAGTGGGCGTACGCCCGCGACCGACTGCCGCCACACCGGTCGCGGTACTCGCAGGCGCCGCACTTCCCCCGGAGGTTCGAACGGTCTCTGAGCTCCGAGAACAGGTCCGAGTCGCGGTAGAGGTCGACGACCGACTCGTCACGGACGTTCCCGGCCGACTTCGGGAGGAAGCCAGAGGGGTAGACCTCGCCGACGTGCGAGACGAACGCGAAGCCGTCCCCCGCGAGGACGCTGGGTCTGCCGCCGCGCGCCTCGTCGGGTGAGACGCCCGCGCGTTCCATCCCGACGCGTCGGAACTGCGGGGCCTCGGTCGTCTTGACGTCGAACCGCTCCTCGTCGCGCACCTCGTGGAGCCAGTCCATCACACTGTCGGCCCGCTCGGGCGCCACCGGTTCGAGGAGTCGCCCCCGGCCGACCGGGACGAGGAAGAAGACGCTCCAGCGGTCGACGCCCAGTCGGGACAGCCGGTCACGGATTCCGGGGAGTTCCCCGACGGTGTCTGCACAGACCGTCGTGTTCACCTGGAGGCCGACGCCGGCGCGCCCGGCGTCGCGAGCGGCCCGGAGCGTGTCGACGAAGCTCCCCTCCTCTCCGCGGAACCCGTCGTGGGCTTCAGGCGTGGCGCCGTCGATGCTGAGCGCCATCCGCGACAGGCCCGCGTCGGCCAGCGCCTCGACTCGCTCGCGAGTCAGCGAGGCTGTCCCGCTCGGCGTGAGCGACATCCGGAGGCCCTGGTCGGTGCCGTGGTCGACCAGGTCGACGAGGTCGGGGCGCTTCAGCGGGTCGCCGCCGGAGAGGACGACCAGTTGTCCCTTGCCGAACTCGCGCGCCTCGTCGAGGAGTCCCTTCCCCTCCGTGGTGGTGAGTTCGTCGGGGTGTCGACCGGGTTTCGCGTCCGCCCGGCAGTGGTCACACGCAAGGTCACACGCCTGCGTGACCTCCCAGATGAGCACCAGCGGTCGTTCGGACGTGTCGAACATCGCGCCTCACTCCACGACGACGGCGCCCTTCATCCCGACCGCTCGGTGGGGCGTACAGACGTACTTCACCGTCCCCGACTCCTCGAACGTGTGCGAGAAGGTGTGGCCCTCGTCGGCGACGAGTTCGCTCTCGAAGGAGCCACCCTCGTCGACGACGTTGTGCGTGCTCCCCTTCCCGGTCCACCGCCAGACGACCGTCGTGCCCGAGTCTACCCGGACCGCGGCCGGGGCGAACGCGAAGTTACCGCCGTTGCCCTCCGCGCCGACAGTCACTTGCACCTCCGACTGGCCGGTCCGGTCGACGACGCCGTCGAAGTTACCGACGTCTTCGAACCAGCCGTCGAACGAGGGCTCCGACCCCGAACCGGAGTCCGACCCCGAGTCACCGCCGTCACCGCTCGGCGTCCCCGTCGGTTCGGGAGTGCTCTCTCCCTCACCGTCGCCGGACCCACTGGTTCCACTTCCACCGGCGTCACCCTGCGGGGCCGACCCCGAACACCCGGCGAGCGCACCCGCAGCCGCGACACCGAGCGTCTTCAGCACGGTTCGGCGGTCGACGTCGACCGACGTGAGACGGTTTCGAGTCATCACCCGCGGCTTAGCGGTTCGGGGAAAAGTGCTCGCTCCCGATTTTCACGCGGTGAAAACCATCGGCACGTGTTCGTATCGGTCGGAAGAACGGGTACCCATGAACGACGGCGAGACCGTTCGCTCGCGGGTGAACGAGCCGCGACACGACGGCGTCGACGCGTGGGAGGTGTTCTTGCGGACTGACTCCGCCGAGCCGCTGACCCACGCCGGGAGCGTGACCGCACCGACCGCCGAGGCAGCACACGAACACGCCGGCGCCCTGTTCGGGGACGCCGGGACCATCTGGCTCTGTCCGACCGACGAGGTCGCCCGGTTCACGTCGCGGACACTCGACGCGGATGAACGCGCAGCGGACGAGACCGACCGGTCGACGGAGGCCACGTCATGATCTCGGTGAGCAAGTTGCTCTGTGGCGGCGTCGCCGAGGGGGACGGCCTCCGGTACGACGCGGCCGCGGAGGCGGACGTCGAGCAGATTCGCGAGGAGCGACAGCAGCGGCCCGTGGTCGTCTGGAACGTCACCAAGGGGTGTAACCTCGCCTGCCAGCACTGCTACGCCGACGCGGAGGTCGAACGGGCACCGGGTGAACTCACCACGGCGGAGGGGAAGGGGCTCCTCGACGACCTCGCCGAGTACGACGCTCCCGTCGTGCTCTTCTCGGGCGGCGAACCGCTCGTCAGAGCCGACCTCACGGAACTCGTCGCGTACGCGGCCGACCGGGGCATCCGTCCGGTCCTCTCGACGAACGGGACGCTCATCACGCCCGGGCGCGCACGAGAACTGAAGCAGGCGGGTCTCGCGTACGCCGGCGTCTCCGTCGACGGCCTCCCCGAACGCAACGACGAGTTCCGCGGCCAGGACGGGGCGTTCGAAGCCGCCGTCGACGGCATCGAGGCGTGTCTGGACGCGGGGTTGAAGACGGGGCTCCGGTACACGGTGACGGAGGCGAACCGCCCCGACCTGGAGGGGGTCGTCGACCTCCTCCACGACGTCGGCCTCGACCGCTTCTGCTTCTACCACCTCGACTACGGCGGCAGAGGCGCCGGTATCCAGGAAGTCGACCTCTCCCCCGGTCGGCGCCGCGAGGCGGTCGAAGCCGTCTGTGACCTCACCCGCGAGTACCACCGGCAGGGCGAGGAGATAGAGACGCTGCTCGTGGGCAACTACTGCGACGCCGCCTTCCTCGTCGAGTACGCCCGCGACCACCTCGGCCGCGAGCAGGCCGAACGGGTGCGTCGGTACCTCGAGGTCAACGGCGGCGACCCGACCGGCGAGCGCGTCGCCGACATCGACTATCAGGGGAACGTCCACCTCACGCAGTTCTGGCAGGGCTACTCGCTCGGCAACGTCCGAGACCGGCCGTTCGGAGCCATCTGGGACGACGAGTCGAACCCCCTCCTGTCCAGACTCCGCGAGCGCGAACAGCACCTCACCGGGCGCTGTGCCGACTGTCGGTACCAGGACGTCTGCCGCGGGGCCTCGCGATTGCGGGCGCTCGCGGTCCACGGCGACCCGTTCGCGCCCGACCCGCAGTGTTACCTGACGCCCGAGGAGCGCGGCGCCGACACCGGTGACGCGGACGCGTCGGGCCGCCGCGTCGACGCGGACTGACTGACGCCTCGCCGGCCCCATCGACCTCGTCCGCCTCCCACGCCGACCACAAGACATGTCACGCCGCCGGTCGGGTTCCCCGACGATGCCCTCCAGACGACGTCTCCTCGCGGCGGTGGCCGGGAGCCTCGCCGCCGTGGCCGGCTGTACGACGCGGACGCAACCGTCGACCGGTGAGTCGACCACCGCGTCGCCGCCGTCGACATCGACGGCGACACCGCCGTCGGTCTCGCACTCACCCACCGAACCGGGCGGAGGGTCGCCCACCGACTCGTCGACCCCCGTCGAGCACGTCGCCGTCGACGACATCGTGGTCCGCAAGGCGGCCCACTACGAGTCGGCGATGGGGTCGGGTGGCGTCCTCGCCGGCCGGGACGAACAGTACGTCGTCGCGTCGGTTCGCGGGGCGAACGAACTCGATTCGGCCACGTTCACGTTCGAGGCCGATGGTCGGTCGTGGTCGCCGGGGCTGCCCCGGACGCGGGGGGCGACGAACGTCGCCGTGGCCGGTCACGAGGGCCCACCGGTCGGACGGTGGGACCTCGGTGGGGACGGGCCCTCGGTGCTCGCGTTCACCGTCCCGTCACCGCTCTCTGCGGAGAACCCGCGGATACGGTTCGACGGAGGCCCCTCCCGCGAGGCCCGCGAGTGGCCGGTTCCCGCGGAGGAACGGAACCGACTCGCCGCTCCCGCCGCCCGGTTCGAACTCGACTCGCTGTCGGTTCCGTCGTCGGTCTCACAGGGCGACCCACTGTCGGTGTCGCTCTCGGTGACGAACGTCTCCGAGACGGCAGGGCGATTCCTCGCGGCGCTGTACTGGCCGACGGACACCATCGCGGACGACGACGAGTCCCACATTCTCGAACGGGTGGTCGACGCCGGTGAGACGGTCTCTGTGAGTCGAGACGTCGACACCGGGTACACGACGTACGAGCCGAGAACGGTGACGCTCGAAGTGCGGGGGCACGTCAGGGCCGACCGGGAGGTAGCGGTAAAGAACGTCTCGACGCCGTCGTGACGGTGCTGGGAGTACCCGGTCACCCGGCCGCGCAGTTGTTCGGGCCGAGTTCCAGCTCGAACGACTCGTCGTCGTCGACGTCCTCGCGGCCGAGGTTCGCCGCGATGATGCGCTGGTACTCGTTCGGCTGCGGCGGGAGGTCGTCGGTCACGCTTGCGACGAACGCCTCCTCCTCCATCGAGAACGCGGCGAGCGATTCGCGAAGGTCGCCGACGCGGGCGGTGTACGTCCCGTCCTCGGTGCGGGGGGTGTGCGGCCCGGCGTGGTTCGACGCGACGACCGTCTCGTCGGGCATCGACGCGACTGTCTCGAGCGTCTCGTACAGCGCCCGAGCGGCGCACTCGACGGCCGCCTCGTCGGCGTCTTCGAGGTCCGGTCGGGCGACGCTGTCGACGAACACCGAGTCTCCCGCGAGGAGGACGTCGTCGACCAGGTAGCCAGTCATCTCCGTCGTGTGCCCGGGGAGCGCCACCACGTCGACGGTCGTCCAGCCGACCCGGACCTCGTCGCCGTCGGAGAGCAGCGTCGCGTCGAACGCCAGCCCCCGTTCGTCCGCGCCCGCAGGGAGCAGTATCTCGGCATCGGTCGCCGAGGCGACGTCGCGCACGCCGCTGACGTGGTCGGCGTGGACGTGGGTGTCCGCGACGGCGACCACCTCGGCCCCTCGGTCCCGAGCGTCTGCGACGTACCGCTCCGCGAACGCCCGGAGCGGGTCGACGACCAGCGCCTCCTCGCCGGAGACGACGAGGTACGCGAGACAGCCTGAGGAGGGCCGCTCGTACTGGAGCACCGTCGCGTCGCCGCCCGCGTCGACCTCGCGAGACTCGTACAGCCGCGCCCACCCCTCCATGCCGTCGCGCAGTCCGTAGACGTCCCACCCCTCGCGGGTGAGGAACTCGGCGACGTAGAGGCTCGAGATGCCCTTCGCACAGCAGGTGACGAGCGGGCGGTCGGACTCCTTCGGAGGGACGCCCTCCGGCACCCCGCCGGCCGGGTCGTCGCCGTCGAGGAAGGCCGTGAACGGGACGTTCACGGCGTCGAGGTTCGGGTGCGTCACCTGCCACGCGGCGAAGTCCGCCGGGCGACGCGTGTCGAGCAACGTCCACTCCTCGCCCGCGTCGAGTCGCCGCTTCAACTCCGCGGCGCCGATTTCGGGCACCTCGTGTCCGAGGTCGGGGAACTGCTGGGACATGTGTGGAGTGATGGAAAAGACGCACATAATCGTTTCTCCCTCTCACTCCCCCGGGTCGACGGGCGGCCGGGACTTATTACGATCCGCCGAACACGTTCGTCGGGGCTGTCGGCGCCTGAGAAGCGGCGTGGGGGAGGTAAACCACGCCCGTGAACGGTCGACCGTGATGAAGATACGCAGACGAACCATCGCGCGCGTACTGGTCGCCGTCTTCGTGTTCAACCTCGTCGTGATGGGTGCGGGGGCGTACCTCGCGTACGAACAGGCCCCACCCATCCCCGAACGCGTCGAGGGACCCGACGGCGAGACAGTAGCCACCGGCGCGGACATCTCCGCGGGAAAGGCCGTCTTCCAGCAGGACGGCATGATGAACCACGGCTCGATACTCGGTAACGGCGCGTACTTCGGAGAGGACTACACCGCCGACGCGCTCGACCTGAAGACCGAGTACATGAAGGCGTACTACGCCCGCGAACGGTACGGGGCCGAGTACGAGTCGCTCCCGAGCGAGGAGCGTGCCGCCGTCGACAGCCTCGTCGAGAGTGACCTCGACCAGCGGTACGGCGGCGGCCCCATCGAGTACTCCGCGGCCGAGGCGTACGCGCACGAACGCGTCCGCGAGACGTACGTCGAGCGCTACCACGAGGGGGCGGCCGAACGCGGCGTCCCCGCGGGGATGATTTCCTCGGAGGAGGAGGCGCGCGACTTCGCCGACTTCGCGCTGTGGACCGCGTGGGCCGCCCACACGGAACGGCCGGGGTCGACCCACACCTACACGAACGACTGGCCGTACGCACCCGACGCGGGGAACGAACCCACTGGTGCGGCGATGACGTGGTCGGTCGTCGCGATGATTCTCCTCGTCGGTGCCGCGGGGCTGGGTATCTGGCTCTACCGCTCGGTCGACCTGCCCGAACCCGAGACGGAGCACATCGACGTCCCGCGTCCGGGTGACATCGACCTCGTGCCGAGTCAGATGGCGGCGCTGTCGTTCGTCCCCGTCGCCGCCTTGCTGTTCTGTGGGCAGGTCCTCCTCGGTGGCCTGCTCGCACACTACTACGTCGAGCGCGACGCGTTCTTCGGCCTGGGCGAACTGCTGGGCGTGAACGTCATCCAGTGGCTCCCGTTCGCCATCGCGAAGACCTGGCACATCGACCTCGGCGTGCTGTGGATTGCGACTCTCTGGCTCGGCGCGGGGCTGTTCCTCCCCGCGCTCCTGACGGGCTACGAACCCGACAACCAGGGCCGGTACGTCTACGGCCTCCTCGGTGCGCTCGTCGTAGTCGCCGTCGGCGGTCTCGCGGGCATCTGGCTGGGCGCACAGGGGTACATCGACGGCGCGCTCTGGTGGGTGCTCGGCAACGAGGGCCTCGAGTACCTCGAAGTGGGGAAGCTCTGGCAGGCCGGTCTTCTGGCCGGGTTCCTCGCGTGGGCCGTGCTCGTCGCCCGCGGCTTCAGACCCCTCCTGAAGCGGGAGGCGACCTACGGCCTCGCACACATGATTCTGTACGCCGGCGGCTCGATCGCCCTGCTGTTCGTCGCCGGCTTCCTCTACACGCCGAAGACGAACATCGTCGTCACCGAGTTCTGGCGGTGGTGGGTCGTCCACATGTGGGTCGAGGGCGCATTCGAGTTCTTCATCGTCGCCATCGTCGGCATCACCCTCGTCTCGATGAACCTCCTGAAGCGGAAGTCGGCGGAGAAGGCCGTGATGTTCGAGGCCCTGCTCGTGATGAGCACGGGCGTCATCGGCGTCTCACACCACTACTGGTGGGTGGGCCTGCCCGACCTGTGGGTGCCCATCGGGAGCGCCTTCTCGACGCTCGAACTCCTCCCGCTGGTGTTCATCCTCTTCGAGGCGCTGAACGAGTACCGCTCGCTCGTCGGACAGGGCGAGGCGTTCCCCTACACCCTCCCGTTCATGTTCATCATCGCCTCGGGTGCGTGGAACTTCGTCGGTGCGGGCGTCCTGGGCTTCTTCATCAACCTCCCCCTCGTCAACTACTACGAACACGGCACCTATCTCACCGTGGGGCACGCCCACGCCGCCATGTTCGGCGCGTTCGGCTTCCTCGCCATCGGGATGGCGACGTACATGCTCCGCATCAGTACGAGAGACTGGTCGGGCCGTCGGCTCCGGTGGGCGTTCTGGCTCTGGAACGCTGGCCTCGCGCTGATGGTGTTCGTTTCGGTGCTCCCCGTGGGGTTCCTCCAGCTGGAGACGGCGTTCACGGCGAGCTACGACGCCGCCCGGAGCCTCGCGTTCTACCAGCGCGACACCGTCCAGCTCCTCTTCTGGGCGCGCATGCCCGGTGACACCATGCTCATCGCCGGGACGCTGCTGTTCGCGTACGACGTCCTCGACAAGCTCCGCTCGCGCCGGGAGGTGACCGCGCCCGAGGACGTGCGTCTCCCCGGGCCGGCCCGGTCGTTACAGAGCGACGACTGAGGCTGCCCCCACTCCCGTTCGCTCACCCCGAGCGGTGCTCGGCGACGAGTCCGCCCAGGCCACCTCGCCCGCGGACGCGACGTGGTCGGGACGCGGCGCCTCGCCCTCGAGCACCTCGGCCGGACTCGGCACGTTCGGGTCGAGTCACCCGAGGATGGACGGCAGCACGTTCTCTTCTTCCGGCGGTCCCCGGTGTTCCCGACGCTGAGCCGGGGTACTGGCCCTCGTCGTCCCAGACGACCACCCGGGCTGTCGCGCGACTCGGCACCCGGTCGCCGTCGACGTTCACCGTCCCGCCGGGAGGCCGGTCGCCCGAACCCGAGCCGTCTCGTGAGGTCGTCTATCGTCAGCGACCCCTCTGTCGCCGATAGGCTATCTCGTGAGCTAGCACACCCCTCCACGAAAGACGTGCCAACCGATGAGAGTTACCGAGCCAATCCCCCGTTGGCGACTGGTGGCCGCCCGCGCGAGCAGAGCGGGGCGGACGCCTCGCCTCTAGTTTAAATACGCTTCCCGAACATCTACAGCGCGTTCTCACAGCGTTACAGGCTGAGCCCCGTCTTTAGTCGCTCTCTCTCCTCCTTACGAGTGTAAGGTGAAGACCGATGTCTGGAACCACTCGCCGCTCGGTCCTCGAAGCGCTCGGCCTCGGCGGCGCGGCCGCCGTCGCTGGCTGTACCGCGAACGCACCCACCGCCGCCGAGACGGAGCAACAGCGCCGGGCGATGGAGCAACAGTCGAAGCCGACGGTCGACCGGGTCGCCGCCGACCCGACCGACATCCCCGGTCCCATCCAGCGGAGTTCGCCGGAGACGGTCGAGGTCACGCTTCGCCCCGAGGAGGTGACGGCCGAAATCGAGCCCGGCGTCACGTTCGACTACATGACGTACAACGGGCAGGTCCCCGGCCCGTTCATCAGGGTCAGGCAGGGTGACACGGTCGACCTCACGTTCGAGAACCCCGCCGAGAACGCCCTGCCGCACAACGTCGACTTCCACGCCGTCGCCGGCCCCGGGGGCGGCGCGGAGGCGACGATGACGTCGCCCGGTGAGACCGCACGCCTCCGGTTCAAGGCCACCTACCCGGGTGCGTACATCTACCACTGTGCCGTCCCGAACCTCGACATGCACATCGCAGCGGGGATGTTCGGCATCATCCTCGTCGAGCCGAAGGATGGGATGCCCGCCGTCGACCAAGAACTCTACCTCGGTCAGCACGAGATATACACGGACAAGGAGGCGGGGACGGAGGGCAAGCACCGCTTCGACATGGCGGCGATGAAGAACGAGGAACCGACGTACGTCGTGATGAACGGCGAGCAGTACGCCATGACGCCCGACGTCCACGGGCCGGCGGCGACGGTGTCGACGGGCGACACCGCTCGCGTCTACTTCGTCACCGGCGGGCCGAACCTCACCTCCAGCTTCCACCCCATCGGCAACGTCTGGGAGGAACTGTACCCCGAGGGGTCGCTGACGGCCGACCCGCAGACGCACATCCAGACCAAGCCCGTCGTCCCCGGGTCGACGACTATCGCCACGATGGACTTCCCCGTCCCGGGGAGCTTCAAACTCGTCGACCACGCCCTCTCGCGGGTCGCCCGCAAGGGGTGTATGGCCATCGTGACCGCCGAGGGCCCCGAGAACCCAGAGGTGTTCGACCCGAACCCCGGCGCGTCGGGCGGCTCTGACGGGTCGGAGGCGGAGTCGGGAGGCTAACCGCACACACGTTCCGGGCCGGAGTCACGACGTCTCCGGACCGCTCGCCCGTCCGGGTCGTCGACGCCCTCGCCTCGTGTCCTGTTCGACTCGCTCTCCACCGGATGCCCGTCCCGAACAGGTTCGTGGTAACCCCGAGAGGGGCGGCGTTCGAACCTCCGGACATGCACGTCCCCGACGTCGACACCACCGGCGGGCCGCCGCTTCGCCTCCCACTCGCTCACGTCGTCGTCGGACTCGGCTTCCTGCTCGCGGGAGGCGGACTCGGTCTGCTGGTGCTCGCTGGCCGACTCGACGGTATCGCCCGACTCGCCCCGCTCCACCTCCTCCTCCTGGGGTGGGTCTGTGTCACCATCATGGGCGCGATGGAGCAGTTCGTCCCCGTCTGGTCCGGAGTCGACCTCCACTCGCGGCGACTCGCCGACGCCGCGCTCTGTCTCGTCACCGCCGGCGTCGTCGGTCTCGCCTCGGCCGCCCTGTTCGGTCGCCCGCGACTGCTCGCGTTCGGCCTCTTCGCCGTCGCCGGCCTCTGGGTCTTCGTCTACACGCTCTGCCGGACGCTCCCGTTCGGCGACGTGACCGAGCGCCACTTCGGGTACGCACTCTGTGCGCTGGCGGTCGCCGCGGGGCTCGGTGGACTCCTCGCGGTCGACTACTCGGTTCCGGTCCTGACGCGGGTCGGCCTCTCGCACGTCGCCGTCCGCTCGGCGCACGCGACGCTCGCGCTCCTCGGCGGGGTCCTGCTCACCGTCGTCGGTGCGCTCGTCCAGCTCGGGCCAATGTTCGTCGGTAGTGGTGACCTCGACGCCACCGCCCGTCGTCTCGTCCGCGTCGAGGAGGCGACGCTCCCGGCCGGCGTCGTCGCCCTCGCCGCTGGCCGAGCGGTGGCCGTCGCGTCGGTCGCCCGCCTCGGCGCCCTCTTCGTCCTCGTCGGCGTCTGCTGTCTCGGCGCGGTTCTCGTTCGGGTGTTCCTCGCCGAGTGGACCGAGCCGACCCCGACGGCGACGCGCTACGCCGTGGTCACGACGGGCCTCCTGCTGTGGGTGGTGACCGCGGGCTCGACGCTCCTCGCGGCCCCGCTGGAGACCGGAATCGTCGGCCCGCCGGCGGCCGCGTGGACGTTCGGGCTGGCGCTCGCGGCCGTCCTCGTCGGGACGCTCTACCACGTCGTCCCGTTCCTCGTCTGGGACCACCGCTACGCCGACCGTCTCGGGTACGAACCGGTGCCGATGGTCGACGACCTCTACGACCGGCGGGTCGCCCGCGTCGACTTCCTCGGACTGGTCCTCGGCGGCGCGGCGCTCGTCGCCGGTAGCGGCCTCGGACGCCACGACGTCGTCGTCTGGGGGGCCGTCGTCGGCTGCGCGGCGCTCACACTCGCGGCGCTGAACCTCGCTGGCGTCGTGTGGTCGCACGCGCCTCGCGACTGGCCGGCGACCGGTCGAGTCGGGGGCGCGAGCGAGTGAGCCTGGAGTGTAAACAGGGGGCGGTCCGGAACCGGCTCACTCCTCGTGGACGTGGACGCGGGTGACGTGGCCGCCACAGCCACACCGGTCGACGTACTCCACGGTGAGGGGACGCGTCGTCGCGTCGAGTGCGTCCCACAGGTAGTCGCGAGGGTCGCCGTGTGCCTCGTGGGTCACGAGGTTCACGTGGTAGCCCGCCCGCGTCGCCGCGACGGCCTCGCGGGCGTCCTCGATCACCCGCGCTTCGCTCTCGGCGTGTCGCTCTCCTTCGAGGTTCGCGGACCACGACCCCTCGTGGTCGGTCTCGACTGTGCGCTCGTCGGCAGGGCTGGTGTCGCTCGTCTCGGAGTGACTCATACCCCTCCTACGGTGCGCTCGCGGGTGGCTTCGACCCCGAACAGGTTCGGGGGAACCGACACCGACCTCCGGCGTCGACTGTGGACCGAGATATGAGCCGCCACGAGACCCGACTCGACGTCCGTGACCTCCCGCCCGCCCAGCGCCACGAGCGCATCCACGACGCCTTCGCCGCGCTCGACGCCGGCGAGTCGCTCGTCGTCGTGAACGACCACGACCCCGCCCCGCTGTACTACGAATTCGAGGCCGAAGTCGACACCTTCGACGGCGACGCCTACCGGGTGCGAGAGGAGGCCGAAGACCGCTTCGTCGCGACGTTCCCGAAGCGATGACCGGAACACCGAGCGGCCCGGGGAGCGTCGAACGCGGGTCGTTCGACGGATCCGGGGGGACTACCCGCCCGTTCGAGCGCGACGGGGAACCCGACGTCGTCCGCCTCCGTCTGGACGCGGGCGAGTCCGTCGCGCCGCACAGTCACCCCGAGCGACGCGTCGTCTTCTTCGTCGTCGAGGGGCGGTTCGAGGTCCGTCTCGACGACGACAGCTACCCGGTTGGAGCGGGTGACTGTCTCCGGTTCGACGGTGACGCCGAGATATCGCCGCGAGCGACCGAGGACGGACCGGCGACGGCGCTCGTGGTTCTGGCGCGGACGCGAACGTAGAGTACCGGGCGGTCACTCGCTGACGAACAGTTCGGCGACGGCCGCTTCGGTCCGGTCGCCGGCCTCGGCCGCGGCGACGGCCGGTTCGACGGCCTGAACCGCGATACGAACCGCCATCGTCGAGAGGGCGCGCCGTGCCGTCGTGTCGCCGTCGAAGGCGCGGAGTGCCCGCTCCCGTTCCGCGGCGGCCACCGCTCCCGCCCGGGTCGCGAGGAGTCGACGGAGGTCACCGCTGTCCAGTTCGCCGGCGGCATCCCTGTCACCGTCGTCGCCGTCGTCGTGGTCGGTGTCACCGTCGGGGTGAGCGCCGGACGGCACCGACGTGTCGGCGGCCGCTCGGCGGTGTGTCATGGCTTCCAGATGGCCGTGAGGACCGACGACCCCTGCTCGACCGTCGCGTACGCCGCGCCGCGTTCGTCGAGTTTCGGGAACAGATGCACCGGTTCCCGGTCGTTGACCTGCACGAGCACCTCGTCGTCACCGAGTTCGGCCAAGACACGGAGCGTCCGCGTCAGCGGTTTCGGCGGCGGTGCGGTGGCGACGTCGAGGACTGTCGCCTCGCGGTCGGTCGGGACGGGCGCTTCGAACGCCGAGAGGCTCACGTTCGCTGTCTGGGACATGTGCGAGGGATGGTGCGCCACCCACCCGACGGTTCCCCCGAACACGTTCGGTCACGGACGGGTCTCGAGGCGCCGAAGCCGGTCGTTGATGTCGTCGTGGTCACGGTGCAGCGGAGCGACACGCACTCTGACACGCTCGACGTGACCGAGCACCTCGGGCGGGACGGGCGTCTCCGCCCCGTCCCCGCGGCCGTTCCACGCACGGAACGCCGCCACGGCCAGGGTCTCCGCCTGCGGACAGAACGCCGTCGTCGGCGTGAACTCGGCGCGGAGTTCCCGGCCGTCCAGCGCGTACCGGATGCCGGCGTCGGGGTGACGGCCGTCGAGGTTCAGCCGTGCGAGGTTGTAGCCGAACGTCGCGTCGTAGACGCCCCGTGCCTCGAACGCGTCGCGAGTCCACGCGTGGACGACGGTGTGTTCCTCGCCGTTGAGCACACGCCCCGGTTCGAGAGACGGTCCCGGGTCCGGGAGGTGGTCGGGAACGAACGTCCCCGGGTCGTCGAACGTCTCGTCGGCCGTGCGGAACGGTGAGAATCCCCGCATGGGCGCGAGTAGGTCGTGGCGGCGGGAATCGACTCTCCCGAACACGTTCGTCTGTCGGGTACGACTCCCCCGTTCAGTCCGTCTCCATCTCGGGCTCCGACCGGTCGCTGATGCAGATCTCGCCCGCCCCGCTGACGGTCACCTGCCACCGCTGGTACGGGAAGGTGAGTCGTAACTCGCTCGGTGGGGGACCCGTGCGGGTGGCGAACAGCGCGTCGAGCGAGTCGGTGTCGATGGAGTACGCGAGCGGCGGGAGGTCGATGGCCGACTCCACGACCAGCGAGAGCGCCTCGGCGACGGCCACGGAGACGGACCTCCCCGACGCGGGGTCGAACTGCACACGGACCAGGACCCGCTCCGTCATCGGCGACCCCTCGGCAACCCGCCGTCAAACATCACGTGTCTGATACAACGTGGACGGTGATAAACTGATATGCTAGCCGACCGAGAGAATCTGGTTGGCCACGAGAAATTCACCGACCGGCGGTCGGGTCGTGGGGGTGGTTCGACCCGGGCGGTGACTGCGGCCCCGAGCGGGCCTACCTGTCAGAAGACGGGAATTCTCCGCCGAGCCGGCGTCAGTCGTCGGCCGGCGCCGAGTCGGCGACGACCGGACGTTCGACCGGGCGGTCGGTCTCCTCGCCGTCGATGTCGTACGGGTACTGGCCGGTGACACAGCCGAGACAGAGGTCCGCCCTGGACGACGAGAGCGCCTCGGCGACGGCGTCGATGGAGAGGTACGACAGCGAGTCGGCCCCGATCTCTTCGGCGATGTCCGCCACGGAGCGGTCAGCGGCGATGAGTTCCTCCCGGGTCGCCATGTCGATGCCCATGTAACACGGAGCGACGATGGGCGGGGCGCCGATGCGGACGTGGACCTCCTCGGCACCGGCGTCACGGAGGAGACTCACGAGCTGTCTGGACGTCGTCCCGCGGACGATGCTGTCGTCGATGATGGTGACCGAGCGGCCCTCGATGGTGCTCCGGATGGGGTTCAGCTTCAGGCGGACCGCACGCTCGCGCTCGTCCTGTGTCGGCATGATGAACGTCCGGCCGACGTAGCGGTTCTTCATCAGGCCCTCGGCGAACTCGACGTCGGCACCGTCGTCCTGTGCAGCCTCGGCGTATCCGGAGGCGAACGCCCGGCCCGAGTCGGGGACGGGCATTACGACGTCGGAGTCGACGCCGCTTTCCTCCCAGAGCTTCCGGCCGAGGGCGCGGCGTGCCTGGTAGACGAGCGTCCCGTCGATGCGCGAGTCGGGGCGGGCGAAGTAGACGTGCTCGAAGAAGCAGCTGGCGGTGTGTTCCTGCTCGACGAGCTGGAACGAGTCGTAGCCGGAGCCGTCGCTGTCGAGGAGGACGAGTTCGCCCGGGCGGACGTCCCGGACCAGTTCGCCACCCAGCGTGTCGATGGCGGCCGACTCGCTCGCGAGCACGTACCCGTCCTCGAGCTTCCCGAGACAGAGCGGGCGGTTGCCCTCGGGGTCCCGGAGGCCGAGCACGGTGTCGTCGTGCATGATGGTGAGCGAGTACGACCCGTGGATGCGGCTCATCGTCGCCTTCACCGCGCGGACGAGGTCACCTTCGAGGAGGTTTCGCGCGAGGTCGTGCGCGATGACCTCGGTGTCGCCGTCGGAGGTGAACGCGTGACCTTTCTCCGCGAGCGTGTCGCGAATCTCGTCGGCGTTGACGAGGTTGCCGTTGTGCGACAGCCCGAGCGACCCCGACTTGAACGAGACGGTGAAGGGCTGCGCACAGGACTTGTCGACGCTTCCCGCCGTCGGGTAGCGGACGTGGCCGATACCGGTGGTGCCGTTCAGCCCCGCCAGGTCGGACTCGGAGAAGGCGTCGCCGACCAGCCCCATGTCGACGTGGCTGTGCTGCTGGAACCCGTCGTGCGTGACGATGCCCGCGGACTCTTGCCCCCGGTGCTGGAGGGCGTAGAGCGAGTAGTAGATGGGCCGTGCAGCGGCTCGGTCGGCCAGCGAGAGACCGACGACCCCGCACTTCTCCGTCGGTCCCTCCGGGAGTGTGTCCCGCCCGTGTGCCATACGAGAGTGATGCCGTCCGAGCGATAAAAAGACCCGTGATTGTGCTGTATTCCCGCCTTCCCACCGGAGAGATATGCACAGATGTGTATCACTCACCGTCGTCGACACGACGCGTCCTCGTCGTCGACGCGCCACGCCGGGCGGTGTGTGAGGCGAGCGTCGAGCGAGACGACGCGGACACCGGCGGAAGCGGGACAGCCACCGACCGGTGCCGTCGCTCGGGCGGTGATGACGTGAGAACCGGGTGTGCGTCGTTCGTCGGGCCGGACGAACCGTCGGGCGTCGCGTCTGGACGTCACCGAGGCGACGACCGACAGGACGCGGTGTCGACGCTGTGTCTCAGTTGTCGCCGGCTTTCGACTGCCAGGCGTAGTCGCGGCGCTTGGCCGACTTCCCGAAGCCACAGGACGCGCAGGCCTTCTTCTTCACGTGGTAGGACTTCTCGCCGCAGCGGCGGCACTTCACGTGCGTCGTCTTGTTCTTCTTCCCTTGGCTCGGCGTTCCTGCGCCAGTCATGTTGTTATCGTCACGACGTTGTCGCCGCGTATAATCGTTGTGTCTTGCACTGCAGTCGCGTCCAGGTCGCCGTGGACGTCCGCGTCCACCTCGTCGCTCTCGAGAACCAGGTTCATGTGCTGGTCGTAGCCGGCGAGGATGCCGTGGTAGATGGTGCCGTCTTTGAGATGGACCGTGACGAGTGCGTCGAGCGACGCCTCGAGTACGTCCAGCGGTCGTCCGCTCATACTGCAACACCTTTCGCTCCCACATATAAACGTACCGTCTACGACCGACGAACGGGGGCGTACGCGGGCGTCCACCGGGACGGGACCGACCGAGCGACCAGCGAGGCCAGGTCGCCCGGGGGCGTCGTCGCCGCCGACAACCCGTGTTCTTTTAATACCCGGGCGTGTAGCCTTCAGTACCACACTCCCGCGGGTAAGTACGACGCCGGGTCGTACTGCGGGAACCACCGACCGACAGGCTGTAAGACGCCGGGGCCTGTGGCTTCCGCCACATCCGCTGGGTTTCACGCGTACGCGAACCACGCCAAGAGTCCGCGTTTCAGTGCTACCATGGAAATCGAAATCGCAACAATCGGCGGCTACGAGGAAGTCGGCCGGCAGATGACTGCCGTCCGCGCCGGTGACGACGTCGTCGTCTTCGACATGGGTCTGAACCTCTCGCAGGTTCTCATCCACGACAACGTCGAAACCGAACAGATGCACAGTCTCGACCTGATCGACATGGGCGCCATCCCCGACGACCGGGTGATGTCCGACCTCGAGGGCGACGTGAAGGCTATCGTCCCGACACACGGTCACCTCGACCACATCGGCGCCATCTCGAAGCTCGCACACCGGTACGACGCCCCCATCGTCGCGACACCCTTCACCATCGAACTCGTCCGCCAGCAGATCGAGGGCGAGAACAAGTTCAACGTCAACAACGACCTGGTGAAGATGTCCGCGGGCGAGACGATGTCCATCGGTGAGCGGGTCGAACTCGAGTTCGTCAACGTCACCCACTCCATCATCGACGCCATCAACCCCGTCCTCCACACGCCGGAAGGGGCAATCGTCTACGGCCTCGACAAGCGGATGGACCACACGCCGGTCATCGGCGACCCCATCGACATGAAGCGCTTCCGCGAAATCGGACGCGAGGGGGAAGGCGTCCTGGCGTACATCGAGGACTGTACGAACGCCGGACGCAAGGGCCGCACGCCGTCTGAGGCCGTCGCCCGTCGCCACCTGCGGGACGTGATGACCTCCATCGAGGACTACGACGGCGGCATCGTCGCGACGACGTTCTCGTCGCACATCGCCCGCGTCACCTCGCTCGTCGAGTTCGCGAAGGACATCGGCCGCCAGCCCGTCCTCCTGGGGCGGTCGATGGAGAAGTACTCCGGGACGGCCGAACGACTCGGCTTCGTCGACTTCCCCGACGACGTCGGGATGTACGGCCACCGCAAGTCCGTCGACCGGACGTTCAAGCGCATCATGAACGAGGGCAAGGAGAACTTCCTGCCCATCGTGACGGGCCACCAGGGCGAACCGCGCGCGATGCTCACGCGGATGGGTCGCGGCGAGACGCCCTTCGAACTCGACGACGGCGACAAGGTCATCTTCTCCGCCCGGGTCATCCCGGAGCCGACCAACGAGGGCCAGCGGTACCAGTCCGAGAAGCTCCTGAAGATGCAGGGCGCGCGCATCTACGACGACATCCACGTCTCGGGGCACCTCCGCGAGGAGGGCCACTACACGATGCTGCAGGCGCTGCAGCCGAAGCACGTCGTCCCCGCCCACCAGAACCTCAAGGGCTTCTCGCCGTACGTCGACCTCGCCGAGAACCAGGGGTACGCGCTCGGCCGCGACCTGCACGTCACGCGGAACGGCAACATGATCCAGCTGGTGGACTGATGGCCTCCGACGCGAACGCGTCCGAGGAGCGAGTACTCGCCGCCGTCGAGGAGCGTCGCGCAATCGTCAACGACGCAATCGACGACTACCTCCCGTTAGCGGAGCCAGAGCGGCTCTGGGAGGCGTCGCGGTATCTGATGCTGGCCGGGGGCAAGCGACTCCGGCCGACCGTCTCGCTCCTGGCCGCCGAAGCGCTGCTCGACGTCGAACCGCTGTCCGAGCCGTACACCGACTTTCCCACGCTGTCGGGTGACCGAATCGACATCCTCGCGGCGGGAATGAGCATCGAGGTCATCCAGGCGTTCACCCTCATTCACGACGACATCATGGACGACGACGCGCTCCGTCGTGGGGTGCCCGCCGTCCACGTCGAGTACGGTACCGACACAGCCATCCTCGCGGGCGACACCCTCTACTCGAAGGCGTTCGAGATTCTCACCCACACCGGTTCGCACGCCGAGAACGGCCTCCGCGCCACTCGCAGGCTGGCGACGACCTGTACCCACATCTGCGAGGGACAGGCCCTCGACGTCGACTTCGAGGGCCGGACGGAGGTCCCGCCCGAGGAGTATCTCGAGATGGTCGAGTCGAAGACGGCCGTGCTGTTCGGGGCCGCCGCGGCCATCCCGCCCATCCTCCTCGACGCCGACGACGAGGTGGTCGACGCGCTCCACCAGTACGCCGTCGAGGCCGGCAGCGCCTTCCAGATTCAGGACGACGTCCTCGACCTCACGGTCCCCTCCGAGAAACTCGGGAAGCAGCGCGGGTCGGACCTCGTTGAGGACAAGGAGACGCTCATCACGCTGCACGCTCGTCAGCAGGGTGTCGACGTCGACGGACTCGTCGACGCCGACGACCCCGAGACACTCACCGATGCGGAGGTCGAAGCGGCCGTCGCGACACTGAACGAGGCGGGGAGTATCGACTACGCCCGGACGACCGCACGGGACCTCGTCGCGAAGAGCAAGTCGCGACTGGAAGTCCTCCCGGACAACGAGGCGCGTGGCCTGCTGGGGGACATCGCTGACTACCTCATCACACGCGGCTACTGACCCGGTCGGCTCTCGGTATCACTCGCCGCTCGAACGCGAGAGCCGCAGTGTCCCGAACCGGCGTCCGCTCCCCGTCGGTGTGCACCGGTCGCCACGTTCTCCCGTTCGGCTCCGCGAAACACTCATACGTCTCGGTGTGCTACTCGTTGTCGTACCCCTGCCCGCGTGCCTGTCGCCCTCGGTGGCCAGGAATCCGGGTCTCTTTTGCCGCCGCCACCCACACCGAGAGACGATGGAAGACGAACTCCGCGAGCGCGTCGAACGGGAGGCGGAGGCACACGCCCTGTTCAACGCGCTGAAGCACGACGGCGACGCCGACGTCGGCGCCGTGATGGGACCGCTGATGGGCGAGAACCCCGATTTCCGACCCCACGGGGACACGGTGCCGGGCGTCGTCGCCCCGGTCGTCCAGCGGGTCAACGAGATGGAGACGGCGGAGAAACGCGCGCGACTGGAGGAACTCGCTCCCGAGCGACTCGCGGAACTCGACGCCGACGAGGAGCGCGAGGAACACACCCTGCCCGACCTCCCGAACGCCGAGGCGTACGACGAGGTACGGATGCGCGCCGCCCCGAACCCGACCGGCCCGTGGCACATCGGCCACGCTCGGATGCCGGCGGTCATCGGCACCTACAAGGAACGGTACGACGGCGCGTTCGTCGTCCGTTTCGACGACACCGACCCCGAGACGAAGCGGCCCGACCTCGACGCGTACGACGCCATCCTCGACGACATCGCCTACCTCGGCTTCGAACCGGACGAGGTGGTGAAAGCCTCCGACCGCGTCGAGACCTACTACGAGTACGCCCGTGACCTCATCGACGCCGGCGGCGCGTACACCTGCTCTTGCTCGGGAGCGGAGTTCTCGGACCTGAAGAACGCCGGCGAGGCCTGTCCCCACCGGGACAAGCCAGTCGAGGAAACCCACGAGGAGTTCGACGCGATGGTCGCGGGCGAGTACGCGTCGGGCGGGATGGTACTCCGGGTGCGCACCGACATCGAACACAAGAACCCCGCGCTCCGCGACTGGGTCGCCTTCCGAATCGTCGACACGCCACACCCCCGCGAAGAGGCCTCGACGTACAGATGCTGGCCGATGCTCGACTTCCAGTCCGGCGTCGACGACCACCTCCTGGGCATCACCCACATCATCCGCGGCATCGACCTGCAGGACTCGGCGAAGCGCCAGCAGTTCGTCTACGACTACTTCGGCTGGGACTACCCGGAGGTCATCCACTGGGGCCACGTCAACGTCGACGCGTACGACGTGAAGCTGTCGACCTCCACGCTGAAAGCGCAAATCGACGCCGGCGAACTCGACGGCTGGGACGACCCCCGCGCGCCCACGCTGGGGAGCCTCCGCCGCCGCGGCATCCGGGGGGACGCCGTCGTCGAAGCGATGGTCGAACTCGGCACCTCGACGTCGAACGTCGACCTCTCGATGTCCTCGCTCTACGCGAAGAACCGCGAACTGGTCGACGACACCAGTGACAGATGCTTCTTCGTCCGCGACGGCGTCGAGAAGGCCGTCGTCGCCGGCCCCGAGGCGGGCGAGCCACCGGTCCACCCCGACCACGAGGAGCGGGGGCGCCGACACATCCCCGTGGCCGGTGCGGTGCTGGTCGAACCCGACGACGTCCCGCCGAACGGCGAACGGGTGTGGCTGAAGGGGTACGGCTGTGTCCGGCACATCCGCGACGCGTTCGAGTTCACGGGTGACGACATCGACGTCGTCCGCGAGGGTGACGTGGACGTAGTCCACTGGGTGCCGGCCGACGGCTCACTCCCCGTCCGGATGCGGACGATGGACGGCGACGTGACGGGCCAGGCGGAACCGGGCTTCGCCGACACCGACGTCGACGAGGTGCTGCAGTTCGAGCGAATCGGCTTCGTCCGGGTGGACGAGGTGGCCGAGGATGGCGCCACATCGGGCGACGAGAGTCTGGTGTACTTCGCGCACCCGTAGGCCGTCTCCGGGAACCGACAGTCGTCCCGCTCGCGGGAACTGACCCACGGGCCGCCTGTCGGTGTCCAGTTCCCCCACTCCGGGAGCAATGTTTATGCTTTTACATGTACTCCATCTGTGAGGAAGTTCACCCGACCGCACCACGAACCGCGTCGGTGCGTTCGGGGGGAGCGTCCGAGGAAGAGGGGAGATGACAGCCACCACACCACCGTTCCTGACGAGGATCCGTACCGCATCGACCGAGACGAGTCCACGACACGCACGGCACCGGCCGGTGCCGAGACACACCGCTCGTCGAGGAGTCGCCGATGAGTGACATCGAGGGAATCTTCGTCTCGTTGCAGACGGGGGCACAGTGGTTCGGGACGGACGACCACATCTACCTGGGTGTCGTGGGAACGGTCGGCGGCCGCGAGTTCGCGCTCGCCGTCGACGACTTCGACGACTTCGAACCGGGGGACAGAGCGACGTACTCTATCGGTCCCGCAGCGGAGATTTTCGGTGGACGAGAGCCCGACACCGCCGCCGAGCAACTGGAATCGATGACTATCTGTCTGCCGAACGTTACACACGTCTACCTGCGCAAGCAGGGCGACCGGAGCCACGCGGGCGACGACGCCTGGGAACTCCAGGACTGTTTCGTGTATCTTCTCGGCGGGGGCACGAGAGCGTTCACGTCGACAGGGAGTGCGATACTGGGCAACGAGTACGGCCACAAAGTGTGGCTGGCGGAGGGAATCGACGGGTACGTCGACGCGCGGATTCCGGCCGAGGGCGAAGCCGAGTGTGAGTAGGAGCACCCGACTGCACCGCTCGACGGTCCGTGAAGAGCTACGCCCGGACTCGCGGCGTCAGCGACCCGCGCTCGTCTCGGTTCGTGCCGTTCGTCGCCGTCGTCCCCTGCGCTCTCGTCGTCGGCCACCCCAGAGAGACAACCGCTCTCCGCACCCGACCGCAGACCGACCGGAGAGGGGCACGTCGGCGGGAGCGGGGGAAGCGAAAGGGGGACGAACCGCCGACGCGACGGCGGGTTATCCACGTGCTCACCCCGTCTCGTGGACGCCGCGAACCTCGAACCGCGCACCGCCCGACTCGCTCTCGGTCACGCGCACCGTCCAGCCGTGGCCGTCTGCGACCTCCTGGACGATGGCGAGGCCGAACCCGGTCCCCTCCCGCGCGGTGGAGTAGCCCGCCTCGAACACCCGCTGGCGCTCCGTCGAGGGGACGCCGGGCCCGTCGTCGGCGACGTAGAACCCGTCGGGGAGGTCACCGACAGTCACCCTCGTGCCGCCGTGTGCGACTGCGTTCGTGAGGAGGTTCTCCAGCAGTTGCTGGAGTCGGACCCGGTCGGCCCGGAGGGTCTGTTCAGTCTCGACGGCGAGAGTCGCCTCGTCCGTCGTGGCAGCGTCCCAGCACTCCGAGGCGAGGGCGGCGAGGTCGACGGTGGTGACGTCGCGGACGCGGGCGCCGTCTCGCGCGAGCGTCAGGAGGTCCTCGACGAGGGTCTGACTCCGCTGGACGGCGCGTGCGGCGGGCAGGAGATGCTCACTGTCACACTCTTCCATCGCGAGTTCGAGTCGGCCGTCGGCGACGCTCAGGGGGTTCCGCAGGTCGTGCGAGACGACGCTGACGAACGAGTCGAGCCGTTCGTTCTTCCGTTCGAGTTCCCGTTCGCGCTCTCTGAACGCCGTTATCTCGTGGGCGACACCGATGACGCCCGCGACGTCCCCGTCGATTCGGAGCGGCGTGAGCCGGTACTTGAGAATCTCCGTGCCCTGGTCGCGTAACTCGACCGCGATTTCTCCGTCGACCGCATCGCGCTCCCCGTCGAGGAGTTCCTGGTACCGGTCCCCGTCACCTTCGGTACGGACGTGCGGGACGAGGTTACTCCGGGTGCCTTCGAGCGCCGCCGGGGTCGTCCCGTAGAAGTCCGCGAGGAACTCGTTGACGACGACGAACCGCCCCTCCTCGTCGTAGATACAGGCCGACTCCTGCATCGTGTTCACCATGCTCTCGTAGCGCTTCAGTTCGCGCTCGCGCTCCGTCCGTTCGGTGATGTCGACGGCGACGCCGAACACCGCGACGGGGTCGTCCGGGTCCGAGCGGTCGCCCGTGTCGTATATCGGGACCTTCGTCGAGAGGAACATCCGCTCCTCGCCGTCGACAGTGATCCGCTCCTCGGTCTCGAGCCCTTCGCCCTCCTCCAAGACGACGTGGTCGTTCCGGACCACCTCGTCGGCCATCTCCCGCGGGAACAGGTCGTGGTCGGTGTACCCGACGATTTCCTCGTCCTCGAAGCCGAACAGGTCGCGGTGTCCCTGGTTGACGAACAGATACCGTCCCTCGGCGTCCTTCATGAACATCGGGGTCGTCGTGTTCTCGAGGATGGCCTCGAGTCGCCGTCGCGTCGACTCCAGTTCGCGCTCGCGTTCCGTCCGTTCGGTGACGTCCTGGAACTGCGAGAAGACGGCGACGACCGACCCGTCCTCGTCGGTCACCACGCGGTTGTGCCACTCGCAGACGATGCGGGTCCCGTCCTTGCGGACGTTCTCGTCGACGCTGTGGAACCCGCCGCTGGCCTCGCTGAGTGCGTCGGTGACTTCGTCGACGTTCTGGTAGCTCTCGTCGGTCACGAGCACCTCCCAGGTCTCCCCGCGGAGTTCCGCCTCGGTGTAGCCGAGTATCTCCTCGCCGGCCTCGTTCAGGCGCACGACCTCGAAGTCCTCGTTGTACTCTAAGACGCCGAGCGGCGACTGTTCGATGAACAGCGAGAGTCGCTTCTCGCTCTCTTCGAGCGCGACGCGACTCCGGTACTGGTCGACCACGTTGCGGACGCGGTTCGCGAGGAGGGTGTACTGACTGGTGCCCGACTCCTTCTGGAGGTAGTCGTTCACGCCGGCCGAGATGGCCTCGCTCGCGACCTCTTCGCTCCCTTTCCCGGTGAACAGGACGAACGGGAGGTCCGGGTGCTCCTCGCGCACCGATTCGAGGAACTCGATGCCGTTCGTCACGGGCATATCGTAATCGGAGATGACACAGTCGAACGCTCCCTCCGACAGTCGGTCGAGACCCTCGCTCGTACTCGCGGCCGTCTCGACGTCGAACCGGTCGTCCTCCCGCTCGAGGAAGGCCGCCGCCGTCGCGGCGAAGTCGGGTTCGTCGTCGACGTGGAGCACACGGACCGTGTCGTGGTCCGGTGACATACGAAGGGTCAGTGGGGCACCGATTATAGTTCTACGCGTTGGTCAGAGTCGGAGTCGGGGGTCCCCCGTCGCCGAGCAAACGGCACACTCACTCCGCGAACTGTCGTTCGAGGAACGTCACGAGGAGGTACGCGGCCAGTCGCTGGGTCCCCTCGGTGGGGTCGTACGTCGGCGCGACCTCCATGAGGTCGACCGCACCGACCTCCTCGCGTGCACCGACCGTCTCCATGACCGTCAGCGCCTCGTCGGCGGAGAGACCGCCGGGTTCCGGCGTCCCCGTCCCGGGGGCGACGCTCGGGTCGACGGCGTCGATGTCGAAGGTGACGTACACCGCGTCGGCGCCCTCGGCGACGGTGTCGACTGCCTCTTCGACCACCGAGGCGATGCCACGTTCGGCCACTGCCCCGGCCGTGTACAGCGAGAGGCCGGTCTCCTCGGCGAATTCGAAGAACGCCGGGGACTCGTACCCTCGGATACCGACCTGCGCGACGTGTTCGTAGTCACAGAACACGCTGTCTGCGACGTGGTGCGTGCTCGACCCGTGGAAGTGCTCGCCGAAGACGGGGCTCTCGGCCGCGGTGTCGGTGTGTGCGTCGATCTGAACGACGCCGACCCGGTCGGCGTCGATACCCTCGGCGAACCCCCTCACCGACGGATAGGTACAGTAGTGGTCGCCGCCGAGGAGGACCGGCGTGGTCCCCTGTGCGGCGACAGTCGCGACGTGGGCGGCGACGCTCTCTGCCGTGGTCTCGTGGTCCATCGGGAAGACGGGAACGTCACCGCAGTCGACGAGGTCGAGCGCGTCGAAGTCGACCTGCTGGCCGGTCCGCATGTTCGTCAGCCCACCCTTGTAGCCGGAGAGGTACGCCCACCACGCGCTCGCCTCCCGAATGGCCCCCGGACCGTACCGCGCGCCGGGGCGGTTCGAGACGGCGCCGTCGTATGGAACGCCCAGCACTGCCGCGTCCGCCCCGCCGACGTCGCTCGGCGAGCGGACCTCCGACTTCAGGAACGTCCGGATGCCGGCGTGCGGGAGTTCGACCGAGGCACCCGTGGTTCGCTCGCGGAACGCCTCGGCGCGCGTTTCAGTTCGTCCGTCCATCAGGTCTCACCGTTCATTGTGGAACGTCCTTTCCGCCTCTTCGGGAGTCCGTCGGAACGGTTAATAAAAATTTGGTTCGCACCCGTCACCTGCCGAGTCACCGGGTACGGCGAACTGCGCGCCTGTAGAACGGGTGAACGAGCGCCAGAGAGGAACTGCTCGTCGGTCCTCTGGCGGAGACTCCCTCGCGTTCGTGGGCGGAAACGGTGGCAGTGATATTCCGCACTCGTCTCGTGCGCCGTCGCCTCCGACAGCACCGCGTCTGGACGCGTCGCGGGGCGAACAGCACGCCTATGTGTCCCACCCGAGACGGTGTGACCAACGATGCCCGCCGACCTCGACCGCCGAACGTACGACCTGTTGCGGCTCATCCGGGCGAACGAACCCATCGGGAGCATCCGGCTCGTCGGCCTGTTGCAGCAGCGCGGCTACGACATCAAGGGGCGGACGGTCAGGCTGATGCTCTCGGACCTCGACGAGGCCGGTTTCACGCAGAAGGTCCCCGGCAAGGGCCGACGGCTCACCGAGGAGGGGGACGCGGAACTCGACCGGGGCGACGTGGGAGGGCGTCTGCGACAGGTCCGCGAGCGCATCGCGACCCTCACGAGTCAGGTCACGTACGACCCGACCGAGGACGCGGGCGAACTCCTCCCGTGCACCGCCGAAATCGCTCGTGACGACGCCTCCGAGGCGTTCGACGCGCTGGAGGCGCTCGGCGCGTCGTCGCTCGGCCCGGCGATGGTCGCCGCGAGCGCCACCGACGGTTCGGTGCGGCTGAAACTCCCGTCGAGTATCACGCTCGACGGGGTCCTCCTGTCCCGCGGCATCGACGCCACTCTCACGGCGGCCGGACTCATCGAGTACCGTCCCGGCGACGACACGGTCGTCAGGTACATCGACACGCTGAGCGGCGAGGGGTCGACGATCGACGTGGTGAGCCTCCTCATCGAGGCCGGCCGCACCGACGTCGACGCCGCCCTCGCGGGCGACACGGGGATACTCATCGTCGACAACCGCGAGTTCCCGCTGACCCGGTTCGCCGAGAGCGAGGACCTCGCGGGGGCGACGGCGGCGAACCTGGGGGGCGTTCTCGACATCCGTCGTCCCCGCGAATCCGGGCCGTTCCCGCGTGGCGAACCGAGCTGGGACTTCGCGTCGCTCACCTACGGCGGGGTGGGTGAACTGGCGCTGGCGCTGCTCTCGGAGCGGTCGCTCGTCGACTCGTGGGAGACGCTCGGCGAACCCGTCGCCCGCACCGCGTTCGAACCCGCGTCGGTCGTCCGGGCCGCGCTCGCCGAAGAGGGTGTCGAGGCGGAGTGACGGCCGGGAGGGGCGTCAGGCCCCGACGACGATGAGCAGGACGATGACGAGGAAGAAGCCACCCCACATCAGCAGCGAGTTGCGCGTGAACTCCTTCGACTCCAGCGGCTTGACGTCGCTGGCGGCCCCCTTCTCCTCGTCCGAGAACCCCTGGGTGACGAACCAGTAGACGACCACGCCCGCGAAGGCGAACTCGGCCACCCAGAACAGGGCGATGAGCGCCGTGAAGAGCGTCTCGCCCATCATCGGCGGTCACCTCCCTTCTCGCCCGTGGAGCCACCGTCGGCGAGCATCTCCGACCCCTCCTGGGCGATGTCCTCGAACGCGAAGTCGTCGGGAGCAAGGAGGCTCACCACGAACGTCAGCGACGTCGAGGCGAGGTGACCGACGGCCATAATCTCCCAGAGTTTGAGCGCGATGCCGCCCGAGAGGAGGCCGAACGTCGACGCCAGCAGGAAGCCCGTGACGACCTGGCTGACGAGCACGCCGGTGACGAACCCGGCCGAGGAGGCCTTCCGCCAGAACAGCGAGAGGGCGAACGGCCCGACGAGCGCGGACGCCCCGATGCCGCCGACGAGCAGGAGCTGGATGAAGCCGACGTTGTCGATGGCGAAGACGGTGCCGGCGAAGATGACGAGCGCGAACCCGATGCTGGCGACGCGGGCGACCCGCAGTTGCGCCGCGTCGCTCGCGTCGGTGCTCACGTGGCGGTAGTAGATGTCCCGGGAGGTGAGCGAGGCGATGGCCGTCAGGTACGAGTCCGTCGACGACCCCAGCACCATCAGCGTCACGAGCAGGAAGACGACGGTGGCCCACTCCGGCAGGAGCGACAGCGTCTCCACCGAGAGGTTGCCGGGCGAGACGTCGGTGAAGACGGCGAGGCCGACGAAGCCGATGACGGCGTACATCGCGATGGTAGTGAAGACGCCGATGCCGCCGATGGTGAGGAAGCGGGAGGTCTTGTCGCGGCGGACAGCGAAGATGCGCTGCCACGTCGCCAGGGAGACGACGCCCCAGACGCCGAGGCCGAGCGCGTACGGGAGGAAGAAGTCCTCGATGGGCGCGAAGTTCGCCATCGAGAGGTACGCCGACGCGTCGCCGCCGAGGTTCTGGACCATGTTGGTGTAGACGGCGCCGGGACCGCCGGCCTTGAACAGGAGGATGGGGACGAACACGAGCGTGAGGACGACGGCGGAGACGAACTGGATGAAGTCCGTCGTCATCGACCCCCACAGCCCCCCGAGGAGGATGTAGACGCCGATGACGCCCATCAGCGCGGCCATCACGACGTTCGTGTCGATGCCGGTGAGGCCGCCGATGACCGCGCCACCGACGTACAGCTGGATGACGCCGCCGAGCACCATCGTGTAGAGGATGACGAACACGACGGCGAGGTGTGCACGCTTGTCGAACCGCTCGATGAAGTACTCGCTGTACGTCAACCCCTGCGGGAACAGTTTGCGCATCCGGAGCGCGAAGGGGATGACGATAAACGACGAGAGCACGGCGGGCCCGGCGTACATCCAGATGCCCGCGACGCCGACGAAGCCGACGTACTCGGGGACGCCGAGAATGTCGCCGGCCCACATCCACGTGACGGCGAACGAGGCGGTGGTGAGACCGACCTGTGCCCGTCCCCCCGCGGTGATGAACTCGCGGGTGTCGGTCACCCCCTGCCGCCGGTAGATGTAGTACGTCAGCCCGATCATGAGCGCGCCCCAGAGCGCGAGGAGCGCGAAGCCGCCGGTCTGACTAACCATCCGCTCTCTCCCTCCCCGAGCTCACGACGTAGTCGGCGCGACGAACGGTGGTAACGTTTTGCCACATGTTATCCACAGTCTGCGATGCGACAAATAAGCGTTGTGGTGTCTGTTCACACGGTAAGAGGTAACTCTCGACGGTGAAAGTCGGACGTATGGCCACGTACGACCTGTCGCACCCGCTACAGACGGGCATGCAGACGTACCCCGGCGACCCCGACGTCTCGCTGGCCCCGCACGCCGACTTCGACGCCGACGGCTACCGGGTGACAGCCCTCTCGCTGGGGAGTCACACCGGCACCCACGTCGACGCGCCGAGCCACACCGAACCGGACGGCAAGACGCTGGGCGACTTCCCCCTCGACACGTTCCGGTTCGACGCACAGGTGGTCGACGTCCGGCACGGTGCCAGAGCGTCCATCGACGTCCGGGACCTCCCCACGGCGACGGACGCCGACCTGCTCGTCTTCCACACTGGCTGGGACGACCACTGGGGGACCGACCGCTACCGCGACCACCCGTATCTCACCGCGGCGGCCGCCGAGTGGTGTGTCGAACACGACTACCACGTCGCGACAGACGCGCTCAACGTCGACCCGACGCCGAGTCCGAACGCGTCCGAGGAGGAGCCGTCGGGGTTCGGCGCACACCACGCGCTCCTCGGTGCGGGGAGGCTCGTCTACGAGAACCTGACCGGCCTCGAGCGCCTCCCGTCGCGGGTCGAACTGCACGCCTACCCGCTCGCGCTCGACGCGGACGGTGCCCCCGTCCGCGCCGTGGCGGTCACCCCCGAGTGACCACCCGTTCGGCGGTGTCGGGGTGGCATGTCGATGCCATCGTCCCTACGCCGGCGCCGTCAGAAGAAGACGACGACCACCAGCGCGGCCAGGAGTGAGAGCGTGAGCAGGACCTGGACGACGGCCGAGCCGAGCACCCCGGCCGTCGCGTACAGGGCTGCGCGGGTGCTCGCCTCCGACTCGCCGGTCCGGTAGAGTTCGACGGCGAACGCCGCGCCGGCGACGCCGACGACGAACCCGACGGGACCGGTGACGAGACCGAGCACCAGTCCGGCGACCAGTGCGACTGCGGCGGTGAGCGGCGACGCGCCCCCGGCCCGGACGGCGAGTGCACTCCCGGCGACGTCGACGAGGACCGCGGCGAGCGCGACGAGGGCGAAGCCGGCGAGGACGACGAGCGAGGGGTCGGTGTACCCGGTCGACCACCAGTAGAGGAGGACGCCGGCGAGCGAGAGCGTCGCCCCGGGAACCGCCGGGAGGAGACTCCCGACGACGCCGAGGGTAGCGAGCGCGAGTGCGACCCACGCGAGCGTAGAGACCATCCGTCCGTCCCGTAGATGCGGACGGACAAAACGCTGGCCCGAGAGACACAGCCCGTGCAAGAGTTAAGTGCCCTCACAGTCACGTATGTGTAGCTATGGCAATCGACGCGAACTTCGAGACGAACCGGGACCGCGTGGAGGTCGACGACGACGCCTTCGCCGACGACGTCGCCATCTGGGGACCGTACGACCCACCCGAGAAGCAGGGCATCCACGGCACGCACGTCGCCGTCGACTTCGACATCTGCCTCGCCGACGGCGCCTGTCTGGAGGACTGTCCGGTCGACGTGTTCACGTGGGTCGACACGCCGGGCCACCCCGAGTCCGAAATCAAAGCAGAGCCGACCCACGAGGACCAGTGCATCGACTGCATGCTCTGTGTCGACGTCTGTCCGGTCGACGCCATCGACGTCGACCCCGGACGCGCCGGCCGAATCTGACCTGACCTGACTGCTCCCGGCTCGAGCCGTTCCGGCGGCCGGCCCCAGCCACCGCCTCACCGACCCCGCCACGCCGACACGAACTCGCGACGTGTCGTTCTCTCTCTGTCGTTCTCTCTCTGTCGTTCTCTCTCTGTCTGTCTCTCCTCGCCCGTCGTCTGTGCCTCGCTCCCGTCGTCTGTGCCTCGCTCCCGTCGTCTGTGCCTCGCTCTCGTCGCTTGCGTCTCGCTCCGCTGACGTTCGTGTCAACTGACTATTAAGCCAAAAGATTATTACGAAAACGAGATGAGATGATTGCGGAACAATGGGAGAACTTGACACGGTCGTGTTGACGAAAGGTGTACCCGACTTCCGAGAGGGGCAGGTATCGTTCGACGAGGACGGGCACCTCGAGCGCGGGAAGACACCGACTGTGATGAACCCGAACGACAAGCACGCACTCAGAGCGGCCCTGCAGACCCGGGTTCGACACGGCGGGACCGTCTCCGTGATGTCGATGGGTCCGCCCGGCTATCGGGACGTCCTCCGGGAGGCGATGGAGACGGTGTACGCCGACGACCTGACGCTGGTGTCGGATCGGGAGATGGCCGCCGCCGACACGTGGGCGACGGCCATCACGCTCGCGACGGCGATTCGGAAGCGGGGCGTGCCCGACCTGGTGTTCGCCGGCTTCAAGACGGCCGACGGCGAGACGGGCCACACCGGGCCGCAGACGTGCTGGTGTCTCGATATGCCCATCATCACCCACGTCGTCGCGCTCGACGTCGACGCCGACGAGGGGACCGTCCGCGCGAAGCGCCTCGTCGAGGGCGACATCGAGGAAGTCGAGACCGTCGAGACGTCTCTCCCCGCGTTCATCGTCACTGATCCGGACTTCGAACCGGAGTACCGGACCGCGCGGGACCGCCTCGAACTGAAGTCGCTCCAGGCGGAGACCCGCGAACGCGCCGCGGCACTCGACGACGACGACGTGACCGTCTGGGACCACGCCGCCCTGAACCTCGACCCCGACTACATCGGCCTCGACGGGTCGCCGACCATCGTCTCCTCCGTCGACCCCATCCCGAAGGCGCCCGCCGAGCGCGAGGCGACGATGGTCGACCCACAGGACACGGAGGCGATGCAGCAGGTCGTCGAGGAACTGACGCCCTTCGCGTCGACTCCCGGAGCGGCCGAGGCGGGGGGTGACTGAATATGGATGTCGACCCCACCGAGTACGACATCGCCGAACTCGGCCCGAAGATCAAGGACGTCGACGACCGAGACGAACTGGAGGAGATGCTCGCCGCCGAGGAGGCGGGCGAGGACCGCGTCCCGGTCAAGACGCTCATCCAGTCGCGCATCGACAAACTCTCCGAGGACGACGACGCCGGCGACGGCGACATCGACCTGGAGGAGATGGGCCTGGCGGACCTCGCCAACGCCATCAAGTCGATGGACGACGTCGACCGCCTCCGCACGCTCCTCGAAGAGGAGCGGGAGGGACAGAACCGCGACACCATCGTCAGACAGTTCGAGAACCGCCTCGAGTCGCTCGAGGGCGGCGACGGCGACGAAGAGGTCGAAGACCGGGAGAGTCCCGAGGAGCGGCACCCGGACCTCGACCACCCGACCGAGGACAAACAGTACGTCCACGCGCTGGAGGACGGCGAGTACCGCGACATGTGGGTCTACTGTGAGACGCAGGCCGGGGAACTCATCGACGTCTCGCGGGAGATGCTCGGGAAGGCCCGCGACCTGATGGACACCTACAACGACGACTACGACGAGTCCGAGCGGGTCGTCGCGGTGCTCATCGGCGACGACGTCGAGAAACACACCGAGGAGTGCGTCGCGCTCGGCGCCGACGTCGTCGTCTACCAAGAGGACCCACAGCTCTCGCGGTTCCAGCACAAGCCGTACACGCAGATATTCTGTGACATGGCCCGCGCGGCCGACCACCCGTTCGGCCGGGAGAAGGAGCCAGAGGAGTGGCGTGACTACGACGAACCGCGGTACGTGCTGTTCCCGGCGACGAACAACGGCCGGGACCTCTCCGCACAGGTCCAGGCCGAACTCGACTCGGGGCTGGCGTCGGACTGCTCGGGCCTGTACATCGAGGACACGGTCATCTCCAACCCGGTGAAGACCGGCGAACCCGGGACGAAGAAGACGTTCGAACGGGTCCTCCACATGAAGCGCCCGGACTTCTCGGGCTTCGAGTACTCGACCATTCTCTGTCTGGACAACCCCCACCGCGAGTTCCACCCACAGGGTGGTTCGGTCATCCCGGGGAGCTTCGACGTCCCCGACCCGGACCCCGACAGAGAGGGCGAGGTCGTGCGCCACGAACTCCCCCTCGACGACGACTGGTTCCGCGTCTCGGTGACCGACTTCGAACAGCTCGACTCGGGCGTCGACCTCACGGGGAACGACGTGGTCGTCTGCGTCGGCCGAGGGATCAGCGCCGACCCCACGAAGGGGGTCGAACTCGCGCTCGACCTCGCCGACGCGTTCGAGGAGGCCGACGTCGGCGTCACCCGCGGCATCGTCACCGGGTCGTTCCAGTTCGACGGCCACGTCGAGCAGTATACCCAGGAGGAGCGACAGATCGGTGAGACCGGGCAGGTCATCCAGCCACAACTGTACATCGCCGCCGGCGTCTCCGGGGCGGTCCAGCACAAGGTCGGCTGTGACGAGTCGGAGACCATCGTCGCCATCAACACCGACACCGACGCCCGCATCAAGGACTGGTCGGACTACTTCGTCGAGGGTGACCTCTTCGAGGTGCTCCCGCGACTCACCGAGGCGGTGAAGTCCGGCAGACTCGACGTCGAGGCCGTGGCGGACGGCGGTGCGAGGACGGACGGTGGCGGAGGGACGGACGACACGCGAGCGGACGCGGCAGAGAACGAAGGTGAACACTATGAGTAGTGCGAACACTGATACGACCGAAGTCGACCCGGGCGCGGAGTACGAACACTACGAGGCTGTCGTCGTCGGGGCGGGTCCCGGTGGGGCGGCCGCCGCGGCGACGCTCGCCTCCTACGGCGTCGAGACGCTCGTCCTCGAACGCGGCGTCGACGCCGGGTCGAAGAACGTCTCCGGGGGACTCATCTACGCGGAGGAGAGCGCGCCGTACACCATCGACCGCATCTTCGACGGCTTCCGCGCGGAGGCGGCCGAGCGACCCATCACGAAGTACTACATCCACAACGTCGCCGGGACGAAGGTCGAGTCGTTCGACCTCACCGACCTCCACGAGTCGGACACCGAGTGGTCCGACTCGGTGCTGCGACGGCGGATGGACTCGTGGCTCGCCGAGCGGGTCCACGAACGCACCAGCGAGGCCGGCGGCGGTCTCCTGACCGAAGTCCACGTGAACGGACTCCTGACCGAAGACGGCGAAATCGTCGGGGTGACGTGTGACGAACTCGACCCCATCCGCGCCGACCTCGTCGTCGCCGCCGACGGCGTCAACTCCGAACTCGCCCGACAGGCCGGCCTGATGGACTGGGAGCGACCCGAGGAGTGGTTCCAGGGGGTGAAGGCCGTCGTGGACATGCCGGCCGACGAGGTGAACGACCGGTTCGACATCAGCGACGACGAGGGCGTGGCCCACCTCTTCTCGGGTGACCTCTTCGACGAGGCCCGGGGAGGCGGGTTCCTCTACACCAACGAGGAGTCGCTCTCGCTGGGCACGGTGTTCCACCTCGACAGCATCGTCGAGGGGGAACTCGAGTCGCACCAGTTGCTCGACGCCCTGCTCACCCACCCGCTCCTCGCGCAGTGGCTCGGCGACGAGTACCGCGAGCGGGAGTACTCCGCGAAGCTGGTCCCCGACTCGAAGAAGGTGGCGCTGCGCGAACCGTACCGGGACAACCTGGTGCTGGTGGGCGACGCGGCGGGACAGATGCAGGCGCAGGGGCCCATCATCAAGGGGATGAACCACGCCGTCACCGCGGGTGCGCTCGCCGCGGAGGCGTTCGCGGAGTCGCGGTCGAGAGGCGCCCCCGAGCAGGCGGGGCGGCTCTACGCGAAGAAGCTCCGCGACGAGGGCGTGATGAAGAAGCTCCGGCCGAAGCAGTACGACCTCCTCGGCAGTCTCGGCGAGCGCGAACCGATGGCCGGACTCGTCGACGACGTGGTCGACTCGCCGCTCGGGCGGTTCGGCGTCCGCCTGCTCGGGTCTCGCATCGAGACGCTGTACAACTCGCCGTTCCTCACGTCGATGATTCCCGACACGCGGACGCCGTACGTCACCCTTCCGACGGTCATCGCCGAGGAACTGGGGACGCCCGTCCGCGACGAGAGCCACGTCGAACCGCCCTCCCTGGAGGAGCGCATCGGCAACCTCTCGTACAACACCGACATCGGCAACCCCCACATCGTCGTCGAGGACAACTCCATCGAGGCGTCGGGGGCGGCTGTCTACTCGTGTCCGGTCTCGGCGCGTGACTTCGGCGGTGGCTGCTACCGCGAGGAGACCATCCAGAAGAACGGCCACGAGGAGCGGGTGGTGTCACTCGACACCCAGCCCTGCGTCGAGTGCGGCACCTGTGCTGTCGTCGCCGACACGACGTGGGTCCACCCCCGTGGCGGGAAGGGCGTGGAGTTCAAGCAGGGATGAACGACGTCGACCCCGGAGAGCGGGACGGCGAACGGGAACGCCACTCGGGCTACTACCCCCGTATCGCCGACCTCGCCGAGGCGGCCCGGCACGAGCGCGAGACGTTCGACCCGCCCGCGGACACCGACGAGGAGCGGGCGGTCGAGTACGCTCGCGACGGCTTCGGCGACGTCGTCGCGCTGTACATCGAGGCGCGGACGGCCGCGTGGGACGTCGAGTTCTCCGAGCGCGAACTCCGCCTGCTCCACCGGGCGACGAACGACTACCTCTCGCTGTACGCCCGGTGTCACGGCGTGGCGTTCGACACCGACGTCACGGTCCGCGAGGCCGCCGAGGTGCTGTTGAAGACGCACAACATCGTCGACACCGCACAGCTGGTGACGAAGGTTCCCCCGCGCGACTGACAGCCCGTCGCCGGCGGCCGTCCGCTGGTTCGGCGGACACCCTCTCAACCTCACGAACAACTGTTAAGTATCGGGGTGTGGTACGGGGACGCATGGACATCACCGACAAGCTCAGCTTCTCGCACAAGGACCGCAAGGACCTGTACGACTACGTCGAGAGCCACGGGACGGTCCGGAAGGACGAGGCACGGCGCTACCTCAACATGGAGCCCGGTGCGTTCGGTGTCCACACCACCATCCTCCGCCGGGAGGGGTACATCCGTGAAGTCGGTGACAGGCTCCAGATCGCCTACCAGGAGGAGGCGCCGCGAGAGTACGAGTCCGACGGTTTCGAGTTCGTCATCAGGACGGCCCACGAGGACGACCAGAAGAAGCTCACCGAGACGATTCGCGACGTCGCGAAGGAGGGAGACTACTTCGAAGCCGAGACGGTCGCGGACGTCCTCGACCACGAGGAGGTACTTATCCGCCACAACGAAGTCCGTTCCCGGCTGTTCTTCGTCGCCTGCGTCGGTGACGACGACGAGGTCGCGGGCTGGGTCCACCTCGACCTCCCCGAGACGGAGTTCCTCTCACACACAGCCGTCCTCACCGTCGGGTGCCGGAGCGCGTACCGCGGTCACGGCATCGGTTCGGCACTCCTCGAACGCGGCGTCGAGTGGGCGCGCGACCACGGCTTCGAGAAGCTGTACAACTCCATCCCGGCGACGAACCAGCGCGCCCTCGACTTCCTCGAGGGGCACGGCTGGCAGACCGAGGCGGTCCGGAGCGACCACTACAAGATCGACGGCGAGTACGTCGACGAGGTCATGATGGCAGTCGACCTCGACGAGTAGGTCACCGCCAGTTCTCCTCGGACCCCTCGAGGGGTTCGGCGACGACTCCGTCCTGCTGGACGATGACCCGCGCGTGAGCCGTACAGACGTCTCGGTCCTCCTCCCAGGGGACGTACACCCGAACCGCCGCCTCGTTCTCACACCCCGCCTCGTGACAGGTCGCCATGCGTGAGCCGAGACGCCCGACGGACAAGAGTGTGCGGTCCTCGTGGGAGGACACTCGAGACAGCCTCGAGCGGGGCGAGCGACGGACTCCGCTCCCCCCGGCACAGCCCCCACGTGAACGCCTCGAAATGATATCTGTTCGACGTTTATTTGCCGCCCGCGCCCGGTGTTGGCGGTATGGACGACTCACAGGTCACGGTCGACGTAGCGGTCGAAGTCGAAGTGGACACCGACGAACTCGAGGTCGAAGTCGGCGACGCAGAAGAGTTCGAGGCCGAACTCACCGTCGACGGCGTCGACATCGAGGTAGAAGCCGAAGTCGAGGTGGAGGCAGACGAGAACGGAGACGGGGCCGCGGGCGACGACCACGCGGCCCACGAGTTGACTGCGACGGCGGACGAGACGGAGACGAGCGACAGCGACGACGCGGGCCACGAGGGCGACGACGCGAGCCACAGCGAGCACGCCCACACGGACGACACGGCGGCCGGAGAGGGCGACGACGAGACCCACGACGACGAGGAGTGAGCGTCGGCTACTCGTATCGCCGTCGGTGCGCCGCCGCCGCGTCTGTGCCGGCCCACTCGACGAGCACCTGGTAGGCTCGCCCGAGCGCCTTCATACACTGTCCCGTCGAGACGAAGCCGAGTTCGTCGGCGACGGCGTCCCACGGCCGGGCCTGGAGCACCTTCCGGACGAGCAGTCGCTCCGCAGTCGCGTCCAGCGGCCGTTCCTCGACGGTGAGCGCGCGGAGCGCCAGCCGTCGGAACGGGTGGGGGTTCACGCTGTAGAGACCGGGGCCGAACGAGGCGTCGACGACGACGCGCCACTCACGCTCGGTGAGCGAGCACCGGTACGCGTCGTCGACCGCTCGGAGCGCCGCGCGGACGACGTCGGCGTCGAGGTCACGGAGCGGGTCCGACAGCGTCCCCGCCAGTCGGCCGAGGAACCAGGCGGTGTGTCGCGTCTGCAACTCGCGTCCCCGCCGCGAGAGTGCGTCGAGCATCACCACCGAGTGCTCGCCGCTCGTCTCGTTGCGCGACGTCGAGAGGTAGAGCGTGCGGAACCCGTTCTCGCGCCAGAACGAGACCAGCGAGGGCGTCGCGCCGTAGCCGACGCCGACCCAGTCGACGGGGGTGCGTCGTCCCGCCCCGTCGGACGCATCGGACGAGCCGAGCCGGCCCGCGAGCGGGTCCCCGGCGAGGAGTTCGTCCCGCACCTCGCCCAGGAGCGCAGACCCGAGTCCACGCGACCGGACCGCGTGGTGTGTCGCGATGCGCATCACCCGGTAGCCGACGGGGACGGCGGCGTCCTCGTCGCGGACCTGCGAGGTGAGGACGTCGGGGAGCATGTTCCCGCGGACCCGTTCGCCGTCGTACATACGCGCCCGCAACCCGGCGTCGAGCCCGCCCTCCCGGGCGAGAAGTGCGACCGAGACGACGCGTCCGGCGTGGGTGAGCGCCCGGAGGGTGAGGTTCGGCGCGTCGAGCAGGCGGGCGAGGTCGTTCGGTTCGGTCCGGTAGTGCGCCAGCACGAGGAGGCCGAACACCTCCCGGAGGCGGTGTTCGTCGGCGAGGAGGGCGTCGGGCGTCAGCGTCTCGTACTCGACCGTCTCGGAGGTCGCGTCTTCCACCAGCTGGTCCACCGGGGGTCGCGCGTCGAGGAGGAGCGCGCGGAACGCGAGCGACTCCACGGGGTCGCCGCGGGCGTACCGGATTGGGTCGTCGAGGCGGACGTCCGTCACCGCGTGGTCGCTCGCGTCGAGTCGGTCGCGGAAGCGGACAGTGAAGCCCCGACCCGCGCCCTCGTAGCCGTGAACCGTCGTGAAGAACGCGACCCGGTCCACGTCGAGAAACGAGGTCAGGAGGTGGACCGGGAGCGCCGCGGCTTCGTCGACCAGGAGGACGTCGGCCGGGTCGGTCTCGGCGACGTCGGCCGGCCGACAGAACCGGATTCGCCCCCCGTCGGCGACTGCGAGGACGTGGTCCCCGGCGTCGTGGCTCGCGTCCACCCGGAGCGTCTCGAGGAGTTCGCGCGCCCGGTCGAATCCCTCCTCCGCGTTGCGGTACCGCGGTGCCGTCACGAGGACGTCGTCCCCCTCGCGCGCGAGGCACGCCGCCGCGAGGCCGGCCGCGCTGGACTTCCCCCGCCCGCGGTCGGCTTCGACGACGACGGCCTCGCGGCTCCCCGTCGCACGGAGGCGTTCGAGCGCGGCGAGCGCCCGCGACTGGTCGTGGGTTCGGCACGCCTCGTACGCCGCCCGGGGGAACGCAGCAGTGTCGGGCGTCGTCGGCCCGGCACGCTCGCCCGCGAAGACGCTCTCGTCGGTCCCGCCGGAGCGTCGGACGGTCCCCTCGCCGTCGGCGCGGACGTCGACGACGGCCACGCCCGGATGCGTCCGCAACAGGTCGACGAACCGTTGGCGGAACCGCCCGGTCACCGCCGTCGACGAGAACGGGGGGACCGCGAGCCCCGCGTCGAACTCGGTCGTCGCGTCGGGCCACTCGTCGAGGGGTGGGGTCAGGAGTATCAGGAGGCCACCGCCGTCGACGACGCCGGAGAGCGTGCCGAAGAGGTTCGGCGAGAACCCTTCGTGGGTGTCACAGACGACCACCGTCCGCGTGGTCCCGAGGAGTGAGTCCGCCCGCGCGGGCGAGACGCGGTCGAACCGGACCTCCTCGCGGGTGGAGACGAACGTGACGGCGTCCTCGTCGACGCCCGCTCCCTCGACTGCGTCGAACGCGGCGTCCCACCCGGCGTCCCGGTCGCCGCTCAGCACGAGGAGACGGCGCTGGTCCGTCGCCCCTGCTCGGGCCGCGAGGTCACCGGCCAGTGTCCGGACGGCCGGGTTCGTGCGGGGTGACTCGGACATCGGCGGCCGTTGGACGACTGTGCGTAAGGCGGTTCGGGTTCGCCCTGGTGTGTGCGGCCGTCCGGTCGCGGACGTCGTCCACACCGCGTCGTCCTCGGCATCCGCCCCGCGTCCGTCCCGCGACCGCGAGCGGACCGTGCGTGTGTCCGTATCGCATGGCGTGGCGGGTTTGAAAGCGTTTTTATGGAGTGGTGCGCTACGACTGCGTACACCCCTGTCCGTGGTCGATGACTACTCCTCGCCGTCAGGGATCTCCGCCGGAGCAGCGGACACCGGAAGACCGGTTCGGCGAGGCAGTCGAGCCCCGGGAGGGAGGAGGATACAATGCCAGTTTACGTCGATTACGATGTACCCGCAGACCTCGCCGAAAGCGCCGTCGAGGCGCTCGAGGTCGCACGAGACACAGGAACAGTGAAGAAAGGAACGAACGAGACCACGAAGGCGGTCGAGCGCGGCAACGCCGCACTCGTCCTCATCGCCGAAGACGTCTCTCCCGAAGAGATCGTGATGCATCTCCCCGAACTCGCCGAGGAGAAGGGCATTCCGTACATCTTCGTGGAGACGCAGGACGACATCGGCCACGCCGCCGGCCTCGAAGTCGGCAGCGCCGCCGCGGCTATCGTCGACGCCGGCGAGGCCGAGGACAGCGTCGAGGACATCGCCTCGAAGGTCGAGGAACTCCGATAACCGACAATGAGCGCAGAAGAGAGCGCCAGCGACTCCACCTCGGCGGAGGTCATCGAGATCGTCGGCAAGACCGGCATGCACGGCGAGGCCATGCAGGTCAAGTGTCGCATCCGCGAGGGCTCGAATCAGGGTCGCATAATCACGCGGAACGTGCTGGGCCCCGTCCGTGAGGGCGACATTCTCCAACTCAGAGAGACCCAGCGCGACGCCGACTCCATCGGAGGACAGTAATGGTCGAGAAACGCACCTGCGACTACACGGGCGACGACATCGAACCCGGGACGGGGACGATGTTCGTCAAGACCGACGGGACCGTGCTCCACTTCAAGGACTCGAAGGCGGAGAAGAACTACCTGCTCGGCCGCGAGTCCCGTGACCTCGAGTGGACGACCACCGGGCGCCAGCAGGCCGAGCGTGCCCAGGCCTCTCGTGACGCCGCGCAGGCGGCGGCCGACGAGGAGGCCGCAGCAGCCGAAGCCGAGGAGACCGACGAGTCCGACGACGAGGCCGACGAGGCCGACGCGGACGCCGCTGACGCCGACGACGCCGACGAGGCCGACGCGGACGACGCGGACGCCGCTGACGCCGACACGGACGACGAGGAGGACGACGAAGAATGAGTCACCACGACGAGCGCACGTTCGTGATGGTAAAGCCCGACGGGGTCCAGCGAGGCCTCATCGGAGACATCGTCTCGCGCTTCGAGGAGCGCGGGCTGAAGCTAGTCGGTGCGAAGTTCATGCGCATCGACGAGGAACTCGCCCACGAGCACTACGGTGAGCACGAGGGCAAGCCCTTCTTCGAGGGACTCGTCGAGTTCATCACCTCGGGCCCCGTCTTCGCGATGGTCTGGGAGGGCGCCGACGCCACCCGCCAGGTCCGCAAGATGATGGGCGAGACCGACCCCGCCGAGTCGCCGCCGGGCACCATCCGCGGCGACTACGGTCTGGACCTCGGCCACAACGTCATCCACGGCTCCGACCACGAGGACGAGGGCGCCAACGAGCGCGAAATCGATCTCTTCTTCGACGACGACGAACTCGTCGACTGGGACCTCGACTCCGCGTCGTGGGTCTACGAGGACGAGTCGCACTGAACCGCGTCGGCGTCGACCACCCCGACGTTCGTTTTGTCGCGCCTATCGTGCAGTGCAGACAGTGCATCCCGGGAGGGTAGAGGAACGGTTCCGACCCGTCCCCGACGATTTGTTCACCGGCAACTTCGTGTCACACAACAGCAAACTGTTAGTCAGTGTCACCCGTAGGTCGCGGTATGAGTGACGCCGAGATGCCAGACGACGCGCACCCTCACCCCGACGCCGACCACGAACACGGGGTTTCGGGCCCCGGGTACACCACGCCGGCGGCGATGCGCACCGAGTCGGGTCGGGAGAAGACGGCGTTCGTGATGGGCCTCCGTGTAGGGATGGACGTCGACGGTCCGGACTTCGTCGGCGTCGTCGACGTCGACCCGGACTCGGAGACGTACGGCGAACTCGTGGACACGGTGGAGATGCCGAACAAGGGCGACGAGCTCCATCACTTCGGCTGGAACGCCTGTTCGTCGTCGTGTCACGCCGAAGGACTGATGCGGGACCACCTCATCGTGCCGGGCCAGCGCTCCTCACGTATCCACATCCTCGACGCGTCCGACCCCCGGGACCTCTCCATCGAGACGGTCATCGAACCCGAGGAGGTGTTCGAGCACGACCTCTCGGCGCCACACACCGTCCACTGTGTGCCCGACGGGAAGGTCATCATCTCGATGCTCGGGAACGCCGAGGGTGAACTCCCCGGCGGCTTCCTCCAGCTCGACCAAGAGGACTTCTCCATCGACGGCCACTGGGAAGCGGACAGGGGGGAGATGGAGATGAACTACGACTACTGGTACCAGCCGCGGCACGACGTGATGATTTCGAGCGAGTGGGCCGCACCGAAGACCTACTACCCCGGGTTCGACCTCGACGACGTCGAAGCCGGGAAGTACGGCGACAGTATCCACATCTGGAACTGGGAGAGCCGCGAACACGAACAGACGCTGACGTTCGGTGAGGAGGGACTCATCCCGCTGGAGGTGCGGATGAGCCACAACCCCGAGGAGACCCAGGGGTACGTCGGGGCCGCCCTCTCGTCGAACATCATCCGCTTCTACGAGGAGGACGGCACGTGGGACTGGGACGTCGTCATCGACATCGAGAGCCGGGAACACCCGGACTGGGACATGCCCGTCCCGCCGCTCATCACGGACATCTTACTCTCGCTGGACGACCAGTACCTCTTCTTCTCGAACTGGCTCCACGGCGACGTCCGGATGTACGACGTCTCCGACAGCGCCAACCCGCGTCTGGTCGACAGAATCTGGGCCGGCGGCAACTTTGGCGACCGTCAGTCGGTCGCCGGTCACGACATCCGCGGCGCGCCGCAGATGCTCCAGCTCTCCCGGGACGGACGGCGACTCTACTGGACCACCTCGCTGTTCTCCTCGTGGGACAACCAGTTCTATCCGGACATCGGCGAGGAGGGCAGCCTGATGCTGAAGGCCGACGTCTCCCCCGAGGCGGGCCGGATGGAACTCGACGAGGAGTTCGTCGTCGACTTCGGCGACGCGCCCGGCGGGGCGGCCCGTGCCCACGAGATTCGCTGGCCCGGCGGCGACTGCACCAGCGACGTCTGGCAGTGAGCGGACCCGCCGAGACGCACGAGGTCACGCTCTGCTGGCGCGACGGACGCGAGACCAGGCTGTCTGTCGACGCCGACGAGACGGTCGTCGACGCGGCCGAGTCGGTCGGCGTCGCCCTCCCGTACGGCTGTCTGCACGGTGCCTGTGGGACCTGTACCGGCAGACTCCTCGACGGGGCGCTCGACCATCGCGACGAACCCCGGGCGCTGAAAGACCGACACCGCGAGGCCGGGTACGTCCTCCTCTGTCTCGGAGAGCCCCGGAGCAGGTGTCGCGTCGAGGTCGGAGCGACCGTCCAGGCCGACCTCGTCCCGAACCCCTGGCGCTGAGGACGCCGTCTTCACCGTCGTCGCGCGAACGGGCGGCCGCCCCCCGTCGCGTTCGCACCGGGGGTCAGGAGACGAGTGACACAGCGACCCGGCCGCGGTCGGTCCTCACTCCGGCGGGCAGAGCGTCGACACGCGGGCGTTCTCCTTCACCTGGATGCCCGCCGGTGGCACGGTGAGCGGGACGCGCGGCAGGGTGGTGACGCGGAGCGTCGGGTGCGACGCCCCCCGCTCGACGAGTTCGTGTCGTGGCTGGAGGTGGCAGGCGTCGTCGCCCCCGAGCGACTCGTTGTACTCGAGGAGGTACGTCCCGCCGCCGAGATCCCACCAGCCGTAGTCGTCGTCTGCCGTCCGCTTCGATGGTTCGATTTCCGAAGTCTTGGCGTCGGTGAGTTCGCCGCCGCCGAAGTCCACCTGTGCGGGCCCGGTGAGCGCGTGGACCGACGCGACGGTGAGGTCGACGCCGTCGTCGTGGACCTGGGTGTCGCGGTGGACGAGGTCGGTGAGACGGTCCGCGATGTCGTCGGGAGACATACCGAGTCGTGTGGGTCGCCGAGGAAAAAAGTGCGCGGTGCGTTCGGTCGACGGCCCCGACTGGTCGACTGGTCGTCGGACGCGGGCGTGGCCGGGACTGAGACTGCGGAGACGCGCAGTCGCGCAGTCGTCACCGTCTGACCGACCCCGACCCCGCTGCACTCGTCCTCGACGGCGCGGAGACGTACCGCGACAGTGTCACAGGTCGGTTCGACTCGCGCTGTCGACGTCTCCCGAACGGCAATCGAAACGAAACTGGCTACTGGTCGTCCCCGCGGTCCGCGACCGTCGCTTCAGTCGGCCTTCGGCGCGAGCGCGTCGACGTCGATGTCGCCCGCGTCGAGTTCGGCCTCGACTTCGCGGGTCGCCTTCACCATGTTCTCCATCTTGCCGTACGCGACTTCGCGCGGGAGGAGCTTCAGCCCACAGTCGGGCGAGATGGTCAGCTTCTCCGGCGGCACCACCTTCAGGCCCTGCAGGATGTTCTGTTTGATCTCCTCGACGGGTTCGACCTCGGCGGTGTGGGCGTCGACGACGCCGAGCGCGAGGTCGGGCTCGAACTCGGGGTCGGTGAAGACGTCGATCTGCTCGAAGCCGCCGTTGCAGAGTTCGACGTCGAACTCGTCGATGGGGAAGTCGTTGACTTCGGGGTAGATGCGCGAGTAGTCGCCGTAACAGACGTGGAGGCCGATCCGGACCTCCTCGTCGATGTCGGCGACGATGCGCTCCAGACACTCGCCGACGATGGCGTGGTCGTCGGGCGTCGTCGCCAGCGCGGGTTCGTCTATCTGGACGTAGCGCGCGCCCGCCTCGACGAGTTTCTCGACTTCGGTGTTCACGAGGTCGGCGAGGTCGTACGCGAGTTCCGCCTCCGACGAGTACGCCTCGTTGAACGACCAGCTAGCGAGGGTGTACGGGCCCGTGATGGGGACCTTGACCGGCTTCGACGCCGCGTCGCAGGTGAACTCGAACTCGTCGACGAGCCACGGCTCGTCGTACTCGACCTCCTCGACCACGGAGGGCTTGTCGAAGTAGTTGTGCCCCCACACCTTCACCGGGCCGTGGAACTCGTAGCCGTCGATGCGGTGCGCGAAGAACTCGACCATCTCGTTGCGGCGCATCTCGCCGTCGACGACGGTGTCCAGCCCGGCACGCTCGTGTTCGTCGACGATGACGCGGCAGGCGTCGTCGTGGGCCTCGTGGAGGTGTTCTTCGGTGAACTTCGAGTCCTCGTCCTCGACCAGGTCGTCCGCGCGGTTGAGCCACTTCGGCTTCGGGTACGACCCGACCACCGAGGTCAGGATGAAGTGGTCGGTCTCGTGGCCCGCCGGGCGGAACTGTTCGCGGGTGTCGACACCCTCGGTGCGGTGTCCGGTCATGCTTCCACCTCCTCTTCGGCCGCGGCGGCCTCACCTAACGCGACGAGTTTCTCCCGACACTTCGAGACGGGCAGGTAGAACAGTTCGGTGTTCGAGGTGAGGTAGACGGTGTCGAACGCCTGGGCGGGGACCTGGTCGATGAACCACTCGACCCGTTCGCGGACCGTCGTCGCGGACTCGACGCGCGTGTTCTGCCCGTCGACGAGGCCGAGTGCGACGTCCGACTTCGTCCCGTACTCGGTCACGTTGTACAGCGTCTGTTCCCGGTCACCGGCGACGACGTCGAAGCCGAGCGCCTCGACCGGCGCGTCCATCAGGTGTGCGTACGTCTTCTCGTCGAGTGCGCCCCAGTACGAGTGGACGACCACGTCCGCGTCGGTCTCGCTGGCGACGGTCGAGATGGCCTCGGGGACCTGCGCGGCGATGTCGTCAGACGGGGGTGCCGCCACCAGCGACGGGTCGAGCAGGAACAGCGTCTCGTGCTCGGGGAACGCCGCCACCTCACCGGCGAGGAACTCGGAGACGGCCGCGAGGAACTCGCTCTCGTCGCCGTAGTACTCGTCGCTGGCCAGCTCCGCGAGCGAGTACGGTCCCGGCAGGACGGCCTGGAGGGGGCCGTCGGTCAGTTCGGTCGCAGCTTCCAGTTCGGCCGCGACGTCGCCCGAGAAGTCGAGTTCGCCCCGCACCTGCGGGTCGCGGTAGAAGTTGTTGTTGTCGTAGTACCGGACGATGCCGCCGGTGTCGACGTTTTCGTGGACGGTCAGCGGGTGCGCGAGGTTGTCGTCCCAGCGGAGCTGTCCCTCGACGACCCGGTCGAGGCCCGCCCCTTCCTGGTCCTCGACGACTTCGCTGCGGGCGCGGTCGTACGCCGTCACGACGTCGTCGCCTTCGTCGCCGCTGATGAGGTCACCTTTCTGGTGGCCCTTCAGGTCGGACAGCTCCTCCTTCGCCCAGTCGGGGAGGGGGAACAGCCCGGGTGTCGTCGCTACGAGTTCACTCATCACCGGGGCTTTGAAATGCGGACGCTTAATATTTGCTAAACCACTCTATTACTCTCAGGAATCGTCGCGTGTCAGTCGAACGACGGTCAGCGTCTCGAACGGGTACGACTCCTCGACTGCCTTCTCCGCCTCGAACCCCCGTTCGCGGGCGTAGTCGAGGACCGTCTCGTAGCCGGTGAGGCTACTGACGAGCAGCAGGACGCACCCGCCGGGGGTGAGCACGTGACCGACCGTATCGAGGAACGGTTCGATGACCGCTCGACCGGACTCCCCGCCGGAGAGCGCCCGCTCCATCCAGTCGCCCCACTCGTTGTCGGGGTCGGTCGGGAGGTACGGGGGGTTGAACAGGACGACGTCGAACGTCCCGTCGGAGAAGGCGGAGACGAGGTTCGCGGCGACTACCTCGAACGCCGGCTCGCCCCCGTCCCCGAGTTCGCGGCCCCGGTCACGTGCCTGCCGACAGGCGTGTGGGTTGAGGTCCGACGCGACCACGTCGGCACGGGTCTCGACCGCCACGCGTCCGGCGACCCACCCCGACCCGGTGCCGACTTCGAGCACCCGCTCTCCGCCCGAGACGTTTTCCACGGCGGCCCGGGCGAGCAGCGCCGAATCCTCTGCAGGCTGGTAGACGGTCGTCTCGGCCCCACGACGGGCGGCCAGGTCGTCGCGAGTCACGAGCGGTCCTCGCTCTCGTCCCCGTTGGCGTCGGCGTCGGTGTCGCTGTCACGGTCGCCGTCGTCGGGGGTGTCCGTCTCGTCACCGTCGTCGTCGGAACCGGTCGGGCCCCGGTCGGCGTCGACGTCGGTTCGGCCGCCGTCGGCTTCGGCGGCGACTCGTTCCTCTCTTCCGGCGAGGGTCGCCCCCTCGCCGAGTTGCAGGCCGCCGGACTCCTCGCGCCCCATGAGTTCGCGCTGTGGGAAGGGAATCTTGATCCCCTCCTCGTCGAACGCCGTCTTCACCGCACTCACGACGGCGGTCCGGGTACGCCACATCCGGCGCGCACTGGGGTTGTCGATCCACACCCGAACCCCGAGCACGACGGCGGAGTCGGCGAACTCCTTGACGACGGCCTGCGGAGTGGGGACCCGGAGGACGTTGTCCAGGCCACGCACCGCGCCGCGGGCCGTCTCGGCGGCCTCGCGGGGGTCCGCAGCGTAGTCGACGCCGACGTCGACCTCGATTCGCAGTCGCCCCTTCCGCGACCGGTTGATGACGCTCTCGGAGGAGACGACGTCGTTGGGGATCATCACGTACTCGCCGTCGAACGTCTGCATCCGGGTCGTGACGATGGTGATGTCGGTGACGATGCCCTCGTGGTCGCCGACCTCGACCCAGTCGCCGATCTCGAAGGGCCGAGAGAACATGAGCACGAACCCCGCGAGCAGCGCGCCGAGGGTCTGTCGCGCCGCGAGGCCGACGACGATGCCCAGGAAGCCGGCCCCGACGAGGACACCGCCGAGGTCGACCCCCCAGATGCCGAGGACGAGCGACCCGGCGACGGTGTAGAGGCCGACCTGCGAGAGTCGATAGATGATCTCGCGCTGGTGTTCGGTGATAGCCCGCCGACCGTCGGAGAGTTCGCGCGTGATGCGCCCGACGACGTCGGTCATGGCGTACGCGGTCACGAAGATGACGAGTGCGAGGACGGCGTTCACCAGGCTCTGCGGGCCGAGACCGTACGACTGGACCTCCTCGACGAGCGGACCCGTGAGCCCCCAGACGGCGATGACGAAGAGGCCGCCACCGAACGTCGCGAGGAGGCTCGCACCGGACAGCAGGAGGTGTCGCCACGCGTTCGGGACCCGGTCGCTCTCGTCGCCGTGGGTGTGGAGGTAGTCGGTGACGCGCCAGACGGCGACGACGACCAGCAGCGCCACCAGCGTGGCGGCCACCCTCTCGGGGAGCGTCGAGACGAGCGCGTCGGGACCAGTCGTCTGGAGCATCAGCGGATCACCGGTAGTCGACGGCGAGGGCAGTGAGTGCGGCGAACTCGCTCGGCGTGAGCGATCCGGGTCGCTTCGACAGCAGTTCCTCCGGGGCCGCATCGACGACGGCCGACCCGTCGGCGACGCCCGAGATGTGCGTCGTGTTCCGGATGGCGTTCCGGACCGTCTTCCGCCGCTGGGTGAACAGCGCCTTGACGAAGTCGAAGAAGAACACTTCGTCCGCGACGGTGTACTCGGGGGCGCGCGGCGTCGTCCGGACCACGGCGCTCTCGACTGCGGGTGCCGGGTCGAACGCCTCCCGGGGGACGCGTTCGACCACCTCGACGTCCGCGTAATGCTGGGCGCCGACCGAGAGCCGGCCGTACTCGCTCGTCCCCGGGTCGGCGGCCATCCGCTCGGCGAACTCCAGCTGGAACATCAACACGAGCGGCCGCTCGTGGGGCAGGAGGCGGAACGCGATCTCCGAGGAGATGCCGTACGGTAAGTTCGAGACGCAGGCGGAGAAGTCGGGGAGGTCCACGGAGAGCGCGTCGCCCTCGACAACCGTCAGACGGTTCGAGTCGACCGCGTCGGCGAACTCCTCGCGGAGAAAGTCCGCCAGGTCTGCGTCGCGTTCGACGACCGTCACGCGGTCGCTGCGGGCGAGCAACCGGTCGGTGAGCGCGCCGGTTCCCCCGCCGATTTCGAGGAGGTGGCTCGCGTCGACGTCGTCGGGCAGGTACGTCGGAATCCGGTCGAGAACCCGGTCGTCGACGAGGAAGTGCTGGTCGCGGTCCGGGTCGCCGCGGACGCCCGCCCGACGGATGAGTCGGTCCGGGTCGCGACGGCCGGTGCCGTCCGTGTTCATCACCTCGACTTTCGTCTCGGCGGGCCTAAAGCCTGTTATTCGTCTGCGCCCCCGCCGTGGGTCCCGGGGCCGTCGCCACTCACGACCTGCTACTCGGCGTCCCGCCGGACGAACGCCTTGTACTTCAGGTCGTCGTCACGGAGTTCGGACATGATGCGCTCGGCGAGGATGTCCTTCGGGTTGTGGAGCCCCGAGATGCGCTCCTCGAGGTCCTCGAAGCTCTCGAACGGACCTCGCTTCCGCTCGTCGAGGATGTTGTTCCGGAGCTTCTTGCCGATTCCGGGGAGGAGATTCAGCTGGTGGAGCCGAATCGTGATCGGCTGGGCGTCGTTGTAGAAGTCGACGAACCGCGACTCGTGTTCGGTGAGAATCTCCTCGACCACGTACTCCAGTTCCGAGAGCGCGGTGTTCGAGAGGGCGTCGTACTCGATGTCGCGGAGCTCTTCGACGGCGACTCGCTCGCCCGCGGGGCCGAGCACGACGCGGTCACCGATGCTCACGTCTGCGTCCTCGCCGAGTCGCAACTCGACGAGCCGGAAGTCCTCCTCGCCGAGCGCGTACGCCAGCGGTGATTTCTTGTAGCGTGGCCGGTCGTCGTCGGTCCGACCGTGCGGCAACACGTCGAGAACGACGGCCATACGCAGCGTGCTCTCCTCCGCTTCGTCGCCGGCCGCGTCGACTGCGTCGCCGCTCTCGCTGGTGGTCATACACAACTCTATGCTGACAGATTATTTAAATCGTTGGCACCGAGCGGAGCGTCTGCGTTCCCGCCGTGCGGCGTTCGTCGCCGTCGCGTTCGAGTCCGAGCGTGTCGCCCGCGCCGGGGTCAGGCGTACTTGGCGACGACGTTGAGAATCTCGTCGAGTTCGTCGCCGGAGAGCGCGTAGCGCTGCTGGGCGTAGAGGGCACGGAGTTCGTCGCGGGACTGGGGGAGCAGGTCGGCGATCTTGAACGCCGTCTCCTCGTCGACCTTCTCCAGTTCGAGGAGTTCCTCGGCGAGTGCGCGCGACTCCTCGGGGTCGAGGAACGCGAAGCGGTTGACGTGTTCGATGGCCCGAGCCAGTTCGTAGCGGACCTCACGTTCCTCGTCCGCCGCTCGCTCGGCCTCGACCTCTTCGAGGAGCCGTTTCACCTCCGACGTCGTGAGGTACTCCTCCCCGAGCTTCTCTTTGAAGATGGTCATCTACTTCTGGGCGCGGAGGTGAGCGGGTCGCGTGATGAGCGTCTTCGCCTTCCCGCCGTCGGTGATCTCCACCTTGAACGAGCGGCCCTGTTTGCCGACCACTTCGCCGGTGTGACCGCTGAACCGCGGGTGGAAACGACCCTTCCGGACGCTGGGGTCGATCTTCAGGTGGACCTTCTGGCCGACCTCGTACTCCTGAATCGCCCGCTGTGGCGGCGACGTCCCACGCTCTCGGGGTTTGTTCTTGAGCTTGTTCCGCGTCCCCTTCATCGGACCGTTGGAACTCGGCATAGTCGTGGGACGTACTACTTCTGACGTCGTTATAAAAGACACGTTCCCGTCCGCGCACGGCAGAGCGACGCACGGCCCGCGGCTTCTCACCGCCTGCTACTCGTGGCAAAGCATATCAGGCTCCGCGGACCACTCTCCCGCATGAGCCAGGAAACACCGACGGTCACTGACGTCTCTCGGTCCGAGGAACACGACTCGTCGCTCGAACGGAGAGACGAGACGGAAACGGAGACGGGGATGGACGTCGCCCACGAGTCCGAGACGGTCGACGCCGGCCCCGGCGCGAGTGAGGGTGGGTTCGCCGTCCGGTTCGGCTCCGGGTTCGCCATCGGGATGTTCGTTGGAGGCGTCGTCGGTATCCTCCTCAACTCGCTCGCTCTGGCGATGTTCGGCGGGTTCATCCTCGGAACGGTCGTCGGAATCGTGCTCGCGGCACGAGCGTAACGAACGGTAACACCGCCGCTCACCGACGGGAGACCGACCGAGGAATGGAGCGGAGCGCGGTTCAGATACGACCGACGTTCTCGACGGAGACGCTCTCGACGCCGTCGACGCCCGTGAACGCTTCTTCGACCGCTTCGGTTCCGCCGGCGTCGTCGGGGACGATGACCGTCGGCAGGAGCGCGACGAGACCGAACGCAACGTTGTCGCGCTCGAACCCGTTGATACGCGCTCCCTCGGGCAGGGACTCCTCGAGACGCTCCTGGAGCGCGTCGAGGTCGATATCGGGGCTGTTCGGCATGACCTTGATCTTGGCGGCTACTTTTCCCATTGTCGTACTCAGGGGCCTCGGAACCCACAGTCGGGGCACTCGTAGAGGTTGCTCTGTTTGCGGCACTTCGCACAGCGGGAGATCTCCTGCCCACAGTCCGGACATTTGAACGTCGCGGCACTCATACCGGAGATGTTGATGCCACAGGACACGCACTGTCGGGCGTGCCGCCGCTCTGGCTCGCTCTCGCTCATACACCAACGAACCCGGCCGTCACGTTTAACGGTTGTCTTTCGGCCCACGTCTCCGCCTTCCCGCCGGCCCCTCTCGCCCGTTCAGCCGACCACGAGCGGGACCGCGAGGACGCCCATGAGGTGGACGCGACGGACGCCCAGTCGAACGGGGAGGAGGCCGATGACGCCGGCCGCGACGAGCACGACGACCCCGCCGACCCCGGCGAACAGTCCCGAGAGGAGACAGAGCAACCCGCAGGCGACGACACTCGTCCGTAGCGGTCCGATACGACCGGCGACGACGAGGTATCGGTCACCGAGCAAGGGAACGAGGACGGCCGAGGCGACGCCGGCGACGACGGTGACCGCGAGGAGGGTGGCGAGCGGCGGCGGCCCGACCGCCCCGAGTGCGACAGTCACGCCCGTCCGCGGTGCGTCGAGCGCGACGAGCGAGAAGAGCGCGAACACCGCCGTCGCCGTGTTCGCGCCGCTCGTCGCGACGACGTATGTCCGGTCGGGTACGTCCCGACCGGCGAACGGGAGTGCGAGGGTCGCGGCGACGCCGGCAGACACGCCCGGCAGGTAGCCGACCAGGCCGCCGCCGGCGACACCGGCGACTGCGGCGCGTCCGACCGTCGACGGCCCGGCCGCGAGTTCTACCCCCTCCTGCGGGGGGACGCCGCCGCCGCGGGCCGCATCGACGAGGACGGGGACGCCGAACAGCCCGCCGAACAGCGGGGTGAGGACCCCGCCGACCGAGACGAGGCCACCGAAGGGACGGTCGAGCGTCACCAGCCCCAGCGCTCCCGAGAGGAACACGAGGAATGTGGCCGCGGCCATCCGCCACGGACGGCGCTCGGCCAACACGAGCAGACCGAACACGCCCGCGAGGATGAACGGGAGCGCCGCGATCAACAGCGGCTCGTACCGCTGTACGAGCGCCGTCAGCGGCACGGCGACCGGCAGGGCGACGAAGAGCGCGCCACCGCTCCCGAGCGCGGAGAGTCGGAGCGCCTCCCTGCCCCGGCCGCCCAGCACCAACCGGTGGCCCGGGAGCGAGCCGGCGGCCATCGCGGCGTCGGGAACACCGAGTGCGAGCGCCGGTACCACGTCGAGGAACGTGTGGGTCACGCCCGCGGCGAGGACGGCGCACGCGACACCCGCCGGCGGACCCGAGAGCGTCGGCGCCGTCGCCGCCAGGAGGAGCGCGAACGCGTTGGCGTGGACGCCCGGCACGAGTCCGGAGACCGTTCCCAGCGCGACGCCGCCGAGGGCGTACACGAGGAGCGTGCCCGCACGCTCGGCCGACAGCGAGAGGGCGGCGAGCGCCAGGACGGCTTCGGCCATCGTACGCCAGGGTGGCCGCGCCCTCGTATTTGAAGGCTCGCGTGGGAGGGTCGGTTCGCCCGTCGGACCGACGGCGCTTGACGACCACGAACCCGCGTCGAGTCGTCGAGACACACGCCGGCCTCGACGCCGACGGGTCCGACCCCCCGTCCACCTGCGACTCCGCGTCGCGGCACGGCGACGCCGGACACGGCCGTCGCTCACGAGTCGAGTCGAGTCGGCGCCGAAAGAATTCGTGGTCGTGTGTGACGCGAGGACGGGTGAACGAGAGCGACCCGCGTTCAGCCGAAGAGTTCGCCGAGGCCCTCGCCGCCGGCGTCGTCGTCCTCGTCTTCCTCTTCTTCCTCTGCGGCTTCGGCCTCCTCGGCCTCGTCGCCGCCTTCCTCGTCGTCGTCGTCGTCCGAGCCACCGGCACCGCCGGCGGCACCACCGGCCGCGGCGGGCGCGGCGGCGGCCGTCTCGATGGCCTCCTCGATGTCGACGTCCTCCAGCGCGGCGACGAGCGCCTTGACGCGGGACTGCTCGACGTCGACGCCGGCGGCCTCGAGGACCGACGTGATGTTGTCCTCGTTGATCTCTTCGCCCGATTCGTTCAGGATGAGTGCAGCGTAAACGTATTCCATTGTTCTTACCTCGTGTTATCCGAACATCGCACCGAGACCGTCTGCGCCGTCGTCGTCGTCTTCGTCGTCGACGTCGGCGTCGGCGGCGGTGTCGGTGTCGGTGTCTTCCGTGTCTTCGTCGTCCGATTCGTCGGCGTCAGCATCCGCGTCGGCGTCCGTGTCGGGGGAGGCAGCCGGTGCAGTCGCACCGCGCAGTTCCTCCGGGAGCGCGTCCTCGTCGTCGATGAGTGTCGCGAGCGAGCGCAGCTGCGCGTCCGCGCGCCGGACGAGGTCGGGCATGAGCTCCTCGTCCTCGATGGCGGCGAACAGGCCGACCGATTTGGCCTCGCCGGCACCCTTCGCGAGCAGCGTGCCCGCCGTCCGCGCCGTCGGGTAGACCGCGTTGACGGAGAGGTTCCGGCCAGCGGCGGCGGCGGACTGGATGTCCGCGCGGTACTCGTCGACGTCGATGGCGAGTTCGTCGGGCTCGAAGAGGACGCCTTCGGAGAAGACGGCCCGCAGGTCGAGACCCACTTCCTTGGGCTCGATGCCGAGCTCGGAGAGGACGTTCGCCAGCTCCGCGGAGACGACTTCACCTTCGGAGAGGACCGTCGAGTCCTCGGTGACCTTGATCGACCCGTCCATGATGCGCGCCGAGGCGCCCACCTGCTGGAGTTCGCCCACGAAGGGGCCCGGGTCGACACCCGTGTCGCCCTCGGGGATGACGATGTCGTTGGGGGCGACCTCACCGGCGTTGATGGGCGCGGGCGTCTTCGACGCCTCGAGCTGTTTGAACAGGCCGAACGGGTTGTCGTCCGTCCCGACGAGCGCCACCTCGCCGGCGATGTACTCGTTGAGGTCTTCGAGGCCGTCGTCGACCTCGTCGAGCGCACGCTCCATCAGCGTGTTGCGGCTCATCCGCACGGCGGCCTTGCCGTGCAGGTCGCGGCGCATGTTCTGCAGCTGCCGCGAGGGGATGCCCGTCACGCGGACGATGCCGACCGATTCGTAGGAGTCGACGAACTCGACGAGCTCGTCGACCTCCTCCTGTTTCCACTGCGGAATCGTCTCGGTCTTGCGTGCTTCGGAACTCATCAGGCGGGCACCTCCACGGACGGCCCCATCGTCGTCTTGACGTAGATGCCGTCGATGTTGAGGGGCCCCTTCTCGAGGTTCGCCTCGAGTCGACGCACGATGACGTCGATGTTCTCGGCGATCTCGTCGGCCGTCATGTCCTCGGCACCGACGCGCGTGTGGAACGTGCGGCGGTCACGGGAACGGAGCTGGACGGTGTTCTTCATCCGGTTGACGGTCTCGACGACGTCGTCGTCGGGCTGGAGCGGCGTCGGCATCTTGCCGCGCGGCCCGAGGACGGTCCCGAGGTATCGACCGATATCTTGCATCATCGACGCCTCGGCAACGAAGAAATCCGTCTCGTTGGCGAGGTCCTTCGCGGCGTCAGTGTCGTCGCCCAGGTCTTCGAGGTCGTCCCCCGAGAGAACCTGGTCAGCGACGTCTTCGGCACGCAGCGCCGTCTCGCCGGACGCGAACACCACGATGTTGGTGTCCTGGCCGGTCCCGGATGGGAGGACGACGCTCTCGTCGACGCGGTTCGCCGGGTCGTTGAGGTCTAAGTCGCGCAGGTTGATGGCGAGGTCGACCGTCTCGCGGAAGTTGCGAGGCGGCGCCTCGTCGAGTGCGCGTGAGACTGCTTCGACTATCGTATCTGCCATTATTCACCTCCGTAGTACGCAGGATCTGCTCCTACGGGTCAGTGAAACAGGCGGTGCCTGTCTCACCGGAACGAGGTGGATGCGAGACTTAAACCCGTCGAAGCTGTGGCGCGCGAAAAACCCGATTTCGGCCGGTACGGGCCGTGACAGCGACTCACAGGGGCTCGGTGTCGTGTAACACTGCCGGAGCGACCCGT
>NZ_JBEPXO010000008.1:0-64711 GCF_041641895.1 Salinigranum sp.
ATCATCTCCTGTTGCGACGCAGCCTCCTCGTCGTACGGGAGGTCGACGTCGTCGACCGTATCGGTCATCACACGGCATAAGGCGCAAGGCGTTAAGAGGCTTCGGGTTGTGTGAGTCTTCGAACCCGGCAAACGGCCGAGACAACGCGCCTCGCGGGCGTTCTCCCCGATCGGCGCCGGAGGTCCACCCGCCGCGAATAAATGACCTGCAGTTATAGAACAGATTAATAAATATTATCACTCTGTATCTCTCTACGTGGAGGTACGAATGAGTACGTCGAAGGCCATCGGGAAGCAGAGTGCAGAGACGGACCGCTGGGAAGCGGTGCGGGACCTCCCGCCGAGTGCCAAGTTAGTCGCGAAGGTGCTCGACTACGAGGACACGCTGACCCAGTCGCAAATCGCCGAGGAGACCCTCCTCCCGGCACGGACCGTGCGCTACGCGCTGACACGGCTCGAAGAGGAGGACGTGGTCAGTTCGCGCTTCTCGTTCGCCGACGCCCGGAAGCGCATCTACCGGCTGACCGTCTGAGTCGCGAGCGGTGCCGCGGCCCGCACGTCGGCCGTTGGCGAGCGGACCGGGGGGCGTACGTCCGACGTGAGTCGGCACGGCCTAGCTTCAAGTACGGAAGCGCGACCACAGTCGCGTATGGACACACCGACACCGACACCGACACCGACACGCACGCGGCACGCCCTCCGCGCGCTCGCGAACGGGACCCGACGAGCGGACACCGAACGGGTCGTCGAGGAGGCGACGGCTACGCTCGAATCCGTCGAGACGGCGGCCCGGTTTCTCGCCGACGGTGGTGAGGCGCGACTGGCCGCAGCAGTCGCACAGGCCGTCCGCGAGGGCGACAGGGAGACCGTCCGTCGGGGGCGACGGGCCCTGGCGACGCTCCGCGCGTTCTCGGCGGCCCTCGCGGGAGACTCCCTCGAGTCCCACCCTCAGTGAGACCCGCACCGGCCGCCCCGACGCTTCACTTCCACCCCGCTCGCGGAACGGTTTTAGGCGGCGGTGGCAAACGTGGGTGCAGATGAGACGAGGTGACCGATGACCCGAGTCATCCACACAGGCGACACACACCTCGGGTACCAGCAGTATCACTCGCCGGCGCGTCGGCAGGACTTCCTCGACGCGTTCGAGCGCGTCGTCGACGACGCCATCGACGACGACGTGAGCGCCGTCGTCCACGCGGGGGACCTCTTCCACGACCGCCGCCCGGCGCTCCCCGACCTCCTGGGGACGCTCTCGGTCCTCCGTCGACTGGCGAACGCGGACGTGCCGTTCCTCGCGGTGGTCGGAAACCACGAGTCGACGCGGGGCGGCCAGTGGCTCGACCTCTTCGAGCAACTGGGACTCGCGACCCGTCTCGGTGCCGACCCCGTCGTCGTCGGCGACGTGGCTTTCTACGGCCTGGACCACGTCCCGACGTCGAAGCGCGCGGACCTCGACTACGCGTTCGAACCGCACGACGCCGACTTCGCGGCGCTCGTCGCGCACGGCCTCTTCACGCCCTTCGCTCACGCCGACTGGGAGACGGAGACCGTGTTGGACGAGGCGACGGTCGACTTCGACGCCGTCCTCCTGGGCGACAACCACGCCCCGGGGACCGAGCGCGTCGCCGACACGCCCGTGACCTACTGTGGGTCGACGGAGCGCGTCTCGGCCGCAGAGCGTGACGGGCGGGGCTACAACCTCGTCTCCTTCGAGGACGAGACGGTCGACATCCGGCGACGGGCGGTCGAGACGCGACCGTTCGTCTTCGTCGAGGTCACCCTCGGAGAGGGAGAGGGCGAGGAACGGGTCCGCGAGCAGGTCCGACAGTACGACGTCGAGGACGCCGTCGTCGTCGTCGAAATCACGGGCGACGGCGACCCCGTCACCCCGGCGGCCATCGAGACGCTCGCCACCGAGCGCGGGGCGCTCGTCGCGCGCGTCACGGACCGGCGGGAGTTCGAGGCCACCGGCGACTCGGGGACGACTGTCGACTTCGCCGACCCCGACGCCGCGGTCCGAGAGCGGGTGAGCGAACTCGGCCTCTCGCCAGCGGCGCTCGACGTCGACGACGCGATCAGGGGGGACGTCGCCGACGCGAACGTTCGCGAGACGGTGAAGCGCCGCGTCCGGGAACGACTCGACGAGAGCGTCACCGGGTTCGAGCCTGCCGACGGCTCCGTCGACGACGCCGAGAGAACGGCCGACGGCGAGGACCCGGCGGACGACGCTGGGGTCGCGGACGAGGGGGTCGAGGCGACGACTGAGACGGACTCGACGGCCGGGGCGGACTCGACGAACGCCGAGTCCGCCGGAGCCGACAGCGCCGCTGACGCCGATGCCGACGCCGAGGCCGGCGACGCGGACGACGAATCGAGCGGCGATTCGGTCGGCGAACCGGACGAGACCGACCCCGACGCGGCCACCGAGCAGCCGTCGCGTGGGACGGAAGCGACCCGACGGGAGGGTGGCGGTCAGGTGTCGATGGAGGACTACCTGTGAGGTTCGACCGCATCCGCCTCACGAACTTCAAACCGTACGCCGACGCCGACCTGGACCTCGACGACGGCGTGACGGTCATCCACGGGCTGAACGGGAGCGGGAAGTCGTCGCTGCTCGACGCGTGCTTCTTCGCGCTCTACGGGGCGCGGGCGCTCGACGAGACGCTCGACGACCTCGTGACGACCGGTGAGGACGAGGCCGAAATCGACCTGTGGTTCACCCACGACGACGCCGCGTACCACGTCCACCGTCGACTCCGCCGCTCCGGTGACCGCATCCAAACCGCCGACTGCACGCTGGAGGGACCCGACGCGACGTACGACGGGGCACGCGACGTGCGCGACCGGGTCGCGCGGATGCTCCGGATGGACGCCGAGGCGTTCGTCAACTGCGCGTACGTCCGGCAGGGAGAGGTGAACAAACTCATCAACGCAACCCCGACGGAGCGACAGACGATGCTCGACGACCTCCTCCAGCTCGGGAAGCTCGAGGAGTACCGCGAGCGTGCGGGACAGGCCCGCCTCGGCGTGGAGGACGTCAGGAGCGAGAAACGAGGGGCGCTCGAACAGCTCGACTCGACCATCGAGGAGTACGAGGAGCGAGACCTCCACGCGACGCTGAACGCGCTCACGACCGAGCGGGAAGAGCTCGACGCGAAAGTCGAACGGTACGAGGAGCAGCGCGAGCGCGCGCGGGAGACACTCGACGAGGCGAGGGCCGTCCTCGAAGAGTACGAAGAGACCCGCGAGGAACTGCAGCGGCTCGACACCGAAATCGAGGCACTCGAGTCGAAGGTGCGCGAGACCGAGACCGAGCGCGACGAACTCGGGCGGACGCTCGGCGACGAGCGGGACCGAGTCGAGGCACTCGACGAGGAGATACAGACGCGCCTAGCCGAGACAGCCCTCGACGAGGCGACGGCCGAGGCGGTCGCGGAGAGAGAGGAGACGCTCTCCGCGCGCGTCGAGGAGAAACGGGAGGCGGCCGCGGACAAGCGGACCAGCGCGAAGGCGCTGGAGACACAGGCGGAGAACCTCCGGACGAAAGCCGAGGACCTCTCGTCACGCGCCACCGAGAAGCGCGAGCAGGCGTCGGAGCTCGAATCGAAGGCCGAGGCGGCGATGGAGGACCTCGACGACCGACGCGAGCGCGTCGGGGAACTCGAAGCGGAAGCCGAGGACCTCCGGGCGGAGTTCGAGGAGGCCCCCGTCGAGTTCGGCGAGGCCGCCGACCACCTGGAGGCGCTCCGGGAACGCCTCGACGCGGTCCGGGACCGTCACGGCGAGGTGGCGGGGGCGCTCGAGGCGGCCCGACGCCGCGTCGAGGAGGCCGAGCGCCTCCGCGAGGAGGGGAAGTGTCCCGAGTGCGGTCAGCCGGTCGAAGACTCCCCGCACGTCGAACGGCTGGCGGACGACCGGGAACGGGTCGAGGAACTCGAGGCCGAACTCGCGGAGCGAGACGCCGAGCGCGAGGAGTACGAGGCGAAGATAGAAGCGGCGGAGGCGCTCGTCGAACGCGAACAGCGCGTCGAGTCCATCGAGGACCGGCTCGCGTCCCTCACCCAGCTGGTCGAGGACCGCGCCGAGAACGCTCGGGAGAAACGCGAGCGGGCCGAGCGACTCGAAGCGGAGGCCGCGAAGCTCGACGAACAGGCCGAATCGGCCCGCGAAGCCGCGGAGACCCAGGCCGACCGCGCGGCGACGGTCCGAGAGGAGGCGGCGGAACGGGGAGATGCGGTCGAGACGCTCGAGGACCGTCTCGACAGGCTGGCTGCCCTCGACGACCGTCTCGAGGCGCGTGCGGACGCCGAAGCGACCGTCGAACGCCTCCGAGAACGGCGCGAGCGACTCGCCGAACTGAACGCCGAACGGAACGACCGCCTGACCGAGAAGCGGGAGCGGCGGCGCGAACTGGCCGACGCGGTCGACGAAGACCGGGTCGAGAAGGCTCGTGAAGACGAGACGCGCGCGGACGACTACCTCGAGAAGGTCAGGGACGCGCTCGACGACCTGCGCGACGAACGCGACGACCTGCAGAGCCGTATCGGGAGCGTCGAGGGGGATATCGAGCAACTCGAACGCCTGCGGGAGGAACGCGACGCGCTCGCCGGACAGGTCGACGCGCTGGAGTCGCTCCACGACGAGACCGAGTCGCTGGAGGCGATGTACGGGGACCTCCGGTCGGAACTCCGCCAGCGGAACGTCGAGACGCTCGGGCGGATGCTGAACGAGACGTTCGACCTCGTCTACGGGAACGACGCGTACTCGCACATCCGACTCGACGGCGAGTACGAACTCACCGTGTTCCAGAAGGACGGGACGGCGCTCGCCCCCGACCAGTTGTCGGGGGGCGAGCGCGCACTGTTCAACCTCTCGCTCCGGTGTGCCATCTACCGACTGCTCGCAGAGGGCATCGACGGGGCCGCACCGATGCCGCCGCTCATCCTCGACGAGCCGACGGTGTTCCTCGACTCGGGTCACGTCTCGCGCCTCGTCGACCTCGTCGACGAGATGCGCTCGCTCGGCGTCCGACAGATCGTCATCGTGAGCCATGACGACGAACTCGTCGGCGCGGCGGACGACCTCGTCCGCGTCGAGAAGGAGCCCACCTCGAACCGGTCGACGGTCGAACGCGTCGACGACCCGACCCTCGCGGCCGTCGCTCGGGACTAGCCGCGGAGCGCGGCGACGGCCTCACGGGTCGTCTCGGTCGCGTCGTACCCACGCTCCCCGGCGGCGTCGCACTCGCGGACGAGGCCGGCCGCGCGGAACTCGGCGAGCAGGCCGTGCAGGTCGGACTCACAGAGGTCGTACGCCGAGAGCAGCTCCGTGACCGGGAGCGGTCCCCGGTCGGTCAGTTCGACGAGGAGACCGAGCGCGTCCTCGGTGTGGGCGGCCGTCACCACCGTCCGAACCGGGTCGGGGACGCCACTCGCCGCGAGCGCGAGCGCCGACAACCCCTCGACCTCGGTGAGTTCGTCGTTCGGGAGGTACGTCTCCGCTCCGGTCTCGGGGTCGCGGACGAGCGTCGCGTCGCTCGACCGCTTCACGAGGAGGTACCGCACCCCGTCGCTGTCACGCACGGTTCGCATGTGAGAGAGGAGTCCGTCGTCGCCTTTAGCCGTTCCGCCCGAGGGTCTCGGAGCCGTCCGCCGTCTCTGTGACTCCGTCGCCCGTCTCCGCGGGTTCGTCGTCGCCTTCGACTCCCTGCCGGGCCGCCGAGTCCGCGCGGTCGTCGGGGGTTTTGCTGCCCCCGTCCTCGCCGCCGTCCCTGTCCTCACCACTGTCGTCGCCCTCTCCGTCCTCGTCACTGTCGTCGCCGTCACCCGCCTCCTCGGGGTCGCGGTTCTCGAACGCACGGTACGACGCGTACGTGCGCAAGCCGGCGAGGACGCCCGCGAAGAGCAGTATGCCGCCGAGGAGTGCCTGCCCGCGGAAGAACCACAACATCGCGCCGAGGCTCACCCCGAAGAGGGCGACGTTGGCGAAGATGACGCTGGTCCAGAACGCCTTGAACACGTCCGGGTCGACGTCGGTCTCACCCGTCGACACCTCCGGGACCCGTGGCAAGTCGCGCTCGGGGTTCCCCCAGCGCCGCTCCGCGTCGGACTCGTCAGGTTCGTCGGGCCACGGCTCGAACACAGGCGTCCGAAGCGGGCCCGAGAGCAAAACAGTTCGGCATCGCGACGGCGGGCCGTCGCGCCCCGTCCGTCTCAGGCCACGTCCGCGAGTCGCACTGTCCGCGTCGCCTCCACCCACGCCAGCGGGTTCTCGGCGTCGAAGAAGACGGTGCCGCCGTCGACCTCGTATGTCTCGACCTCGACCGTGGGGCCGTGGTCAGAGGCGCGATCCCGTCCGTCGGCACGAGTGGGGTCTGCCATACACCGTCACGGTATGACGTAGCATACCATAGGTCTTTCTTTCGTGACGGAATTTGTCTCACGCGGGGGCGGAACCCCACGGCGGACCAGGAGAAAGACGGGGTTTTTACTCCGCAGTGCTGAAGGGACGCTCATGACGCAGACGGGACTCGCGGACTTCTCATCGCCGCCAGACGACCCCGACGAGGGAGGAGGCGGCGACCCGGTCGACGAGGCAGCCATTGCCGAGGCCGTCGCCGGGAACGGCGGACCGCAGGTGACGGAGGTGGTCGCCGACGACCACGCAGGCTATCCGGACGCCGACGGCGTCGTCGAACTGATGATCACACAGGTCGACTACACCATCGAGGGCCAGGGGCGCGAGGAGTACCCCGTCGTCCACGTGTTCGGACGCACTGCCGACAACACGCCCGAACACGTCCGCGTGCTCGGCTTCGAGCCGTACTTCTACGCGCCGACCGAGACGCTCTCCGACGCTGACCTCGACCGCGACGTCATCACGCGCACGGAGGAGGGGTACCAGAGCATCCGCGGGGAGGCGCTGACCAAAATCTGTACCCGGACGCCGCGGGACGTCGGGCAGATTCGCGACGAGTTCGACCACTACGAGGCGGACATCCTCTTCCCCAACCGGCTGCTCATCGACAAGGACGTCGGGAGCGGCGTCCGCGTCCCCGCCCGGCGACTGGAGTCGGGGACCATCCAGGTCCCGCACGAGGAGGTCCGGGCGGCGGACGTCGACGCCGACCTCCGCGTCAACACCTTCGACATCGAAGTCGACGACCGAAACGGCTTCCCCGAAGACGGCGAGGAGCCCGTCGTCTGTCTCACCAGCCACGACTCGTACGACGACGAGTACGTCGTCTGGCACACGGTGGCCCCGGAGGGTAACGGCGAGTCGGTCGACTCCCTGCCCGGATACGAACCGCTCGAAGAGGGGACGACCGTCCAGGTGCAGTCGTTCGACGACGAGGCGGCCATGCTCGACGCCTTCCTCACGCATCTGGAGGAGACCGACCCGGACGTCCTCACGGGGTGGAACTTCGAGGACTTCGACGCGCCCTACCTGCTGGACCGCCTGGAGGAACTGAACCCGACGTGCGAGGAGGACCTCGCCATCGAGCGGCTCTCGCGCGTGAACGAGGTGTGGCGCGGCGGGTGGGGCGGTCCCGACGTGAAGGGGCGGGTCGTGTTCGACCTACTGTACGCGTACAAGCGCACGCAGTTCACCGAACTCGAGTCGTACCGCCTCGACGCCGTCGGCGAACTCGAACTCGACGTCGGGAAGGAGCGCTACTCGGGGGACATCGGCGACCTCTGGGAACAGGAGCCGGAGCGACTGCTGGAGTACAACCTCCGCGACGTCGAGTTGTGCGTCGAAATCGACCGCAAGCAGGAGGTCATCGCCTTCTGGGACGAGGTGCGGTCGTTCGTCGGCTGTAAGCTCGAGGACGCCCCGACGCCGGGCGACACCGTCGACATCTACGTCCTGCACAAGGTCCACGGTGAGTTCGCCCTCCCCTCGAAGGGTACCGTCGAGTCGGAGGAGTACGAGGGCGGCGCGGTGTTCGAACCCATCGTCGGCGTCAAGGAGAACGTCACCGTCCTCGACCTGAAGTCGCTGTACCCGATGTGTATGGTGACCATCAACGCGTCGCCGGAGACGAAGGTCGACCCCGACGCGTACGAGGGGGAGACGTACCGCGCCCCGAACGGGACCCACTTCCGCCGGGAGCCGGACGGCATCATCCGGGAGATGGTCGACGAACTGCTCGACGAACGAGAGCAGAAGAAGTCGCTGCGGAACGACCACTCGCCGGGGTCGGAGCCGTACGAACAGTTCGACCGCCAGCAGCAGGCGGTGAAGGTCATCATGAACTCCCTGTACGGGGTGCTGGGCTGGGACCGCTTCCGCCTCTACGACAAGGAGATGGGGGCGGCCATTACCGCCACCGGGCGGGAGGTCATCCGGTTCACCGAGACGGTGGCGAGCGACCTGGGTTACCAGGTCGCGTACGGGGACAGCGTCACCGGCGATAGACCGGTCGTGACCAGAGGGCCAGATGGCCGGGTTCGGATACTCCCGATCGAGGCGCTGTTCGAGCACGGTGACCCGACTACCGAACGAGAGGTACTCGTCACAGCCGACGGCGGGCCCGTCGCGAGTGCACGCCCGGACAAGGAGCGGTGTGAACTGCCGGGATGGGAAGCGCTCTCGCTTAGCCCGGAGGGTGAGGCTGAGTGGCAACCGATCACGCAGGCGATTCGCCACGAGACGGAGAAACCGGTCGTGAACCTCCGACATAAGTTCGGAGAGTCGACGACGACACGCGACCACTCGTTCGTGGTCGAGGGCGACGACGGGCTGGTCGAAGCGAGACCCGAAGACGTCGACGAGCCGCTGCGAGTTCCCGACGTCCCAGCGGTGGACACGGTGACGACCATCGACGTCTACGACGTGCTCCAAGGGTACGAACGCGAGTATCGGGACGGTCGGAGCGTCGGTCGGGAGGACGCGAAACCGAAGACGAAACGCGTTCACGCGACCGACGAGTGGGTGTGGTTCGGCCACCGACACCACCTCGACCAGGCGAAGACCGTGCGTGTGCAACGGTACGTCGACCTCGATAGCGAGGACGGTCGTGCGCTCGTCAGACTGCTCGCCGCGTACGTGACTGAAGGGAGTTCTTCGACGGCCGAGACGACACAGTCTCGGTTCGGAGCGAGCATCGCGGAGTCACGGCACGAGTGGCTCGAGCAGCTCCGGGCGGACTATCATCGGTTGTTCGACAGTACGACCGCAAGCATCGTCGCCAGCGATCGTCGGCACGAACGCACGGTCGAGTACGAGACGGACGAAGGGGACGCCGCTACGACGTACGACGACCGGACGCTCAAACTCCAGATGATGAGCGAGCTCGCGGCCGTATTCTTCCGCGAGTTCGCCGGACAGACCTCTCGAGGAAAACGCATCCCGTCTTTCGTCTACCACCTCTCCGACGACCTCCAGCGACTGTTCTTGGACACACTCGTCGAGGGCGATGGCTCACGCTCGTTTCCGCGGTACACAGACGAGTACGCGCAGCGACACTTCGACTTCGAGACGACGAGTCGTGAGCTCGCTGCGGGAATCTCGATGCTCCTCACCCAGCGAGGACGGAAGCACTCGTTCAAATACCGTGACGCGAAGGGCTCGTACACGATTCGGACGTGTGACTCGTACCGAACTGGTCGAGACCCGGTCGTGACCGAGACTGACCACGACGGCTACGTGTACGATTTGAGCGTCGAGAAGAACCAGAACTTCGTCGACGCCCTCGGCGGAATCGTGCTACACAACACCGACTCGGTGATGCTCGAACTCGGCCCCGAGGTCAACAAGGAGGAGGCCATCGAGCAGTCGTTCGAACTGGAAGAGCAGATCAACGCCGCGTACGACGACTTCGCGCTGGAGGAACTGGGCGCCGACGAGCACCGGTTCCAGATCGAGTTCGAGAAGCTCTACCGGCGGTTCTTCCAGGCCGGGCGGAAGAAGCGGTACGCCGGACACATCGTCTGGAAGGAGGGGAAAGACGTCGACGACATCGACATCACGGGGTTCGAGTACAAGCGCTCGGACATCGCACCGGTGACGAAGGAGGTCCAGCGGAAGGTCATCGAGATGATCGTCACCGGCGAGTCCACGTCGGAGATCAAGACGTACCTCCACGACATCATCGAGGAGTTCACCGACGGTCACCTCTCGCTTGACGACGTCGGCGTGCCCGGCGGCATCGGCAAGCGGCTGTCGACGTACGAGACGGCCTCGGCCCACGTACGGGGGGCGAAGTACGCCAACCTCCTCCTCGGGACGAACTTCGGCCGCGGGTCGAAGCCCAAACACGTCTACCTCGAGAAGGTCCACCCGGACTTCTGGCAGCGCATCGAGTCGGAACGGCCCGAAATCACCGACGACGACCTCTACGTGGAGTTCAAGCGGGACCCGGACGTCATCTGCTTCGAGTACGCCGACCAGGTGCCCGCGGAGTTCGAGGTGGACTGGGACAAGATGCTCGACAAGACGCTGAAAGGGCCTATCGCCCGCGTCATCGAGGCGCTCGGGATGTCGTGGGACGAGGTGAAGAGCGGCCAGGAACAGACCGGCCTCGGGTCGTTCACGTGAGACGGGGTGCCGTCGAGTCAGGTCGACCGACCGCCTGAGAGCCACCCGAATCGTGGGTTCGGCCCCGAACGTGGGCCACTCCTGCCGGCCGTGGCTTCGGGCGACCGAAACCCGGACGATTGTCGATACGTACCCCGAGGTTTCTTCTTTCCAAAAATATATTTCCCCACTGCGAAGCCGAGGATGGTGAATCCGTAAGCATTATGGAGCCGACTCCCCCAGTTTGGGTAGAGGAACACTCCCAACAATGGCGACACTCGAAATCAAGAACCTCCACGCCGAGGTCGCGGAAGAAGACGGCGAGACGATTCTCCGCGGCGTCGACCTGGAAGTACGCTCCGGTGAAATTCACGCGCTGATGGGCCCGAACGGGTCTGGAAAGTCGACGACCGCGAAGATCATCGCGGGGCACCCTGCCTACGAGGTCACGGACGGGGAGATACTCCTGCACCTCGAGGAGGGCGACTTCGGGGACGAGGTCGACATCCCGGAGGACATGCGGACGTGGAACCTCCTGGAGATGGAACCGAACGAGCGTGCGGCGCTCGGCATCTTCCTCGGCTTCCAGTACCCCGCCGAGATCGAGGGCGTCACCATGACCAACTTCCTCCGGCAGGCGCTCAACGCCAAACTCGAAGAGCGCGAAGAGCTCTTCGAGGGCGACGAGGGCGACGACGAAGAAGAGGAGGAAGCCGGCTACGACACCTCGCCGATGGAGGGGCCGGCCGACGACGGTGAGGTCGGCGTCGCCGAGTTCCAGCAGCTCCTCAAGGAGAAGATGGAACTGCTCGACATGGACGAGAAGTTCGCCCAGCGGTACCTCAACGCCGGCTTCTCCGGCGGCGAGAAGAAGCAGAACGAGGTGCTGCAGGCGGCCATCCTCGAGCCGGCCATCGCCGTTCTCGACGAAATCGACTCCGGGCTGGACATCGACCGCCTGCAGGACGTCTCGAACGGCATCAACGCGCTCCGTGACGAGCAGGGAACCGGCATCCTACAGATCACCCACTACCAGCGGATCCTCGACTACGTCGAACCCGACCGCGTCCACATCATGCTCGACGGGAAGGTCGTCAAGAGCGGCGGTGCCGACCTCGCCCACGAGCTCGAGGACCAGGGGTACGACTGGGTCCGCGAGGAAGTGTACGAGGCAGCGTAACCGACACATCACCTAACCATGAGTTCCGAACAAGACCACCTGAAAGAGACAGACACCGAAGCCCGCTTCGAGTTCAAGAAGGAGCAGAAGTCCTCCTTCCAGGCCGACAAGGGCCTCACCGAGGAGACCATCCGCGTCATCAGCGAGGACAAGGACGAACCCGAGTGGATGCTCCAGCGCCGCCTCCGCGCGCTGAAGCAGTTCCAGAAGATGCCGATGCCGACCGACTGGCCCGGCCAACCGGACCTGTCGGAGGTCGACGTCGACCAGATCGTCCCGTACATCCGGCCCGACGTAGAGGTCCGCGGCGGCGTCGACGACTGGACCGACCTCCCCGACGACATCAAGGACACGTTCGACAAACTGGGCATCCCCGAGGCCGAGAAGAACGCTCTCTCGGGCGTCGGCGCCCAGTACGAGTCCGAGGTCGTCTACCAGAACATGCAGGAACGCTGGGAGGAGAAGGGCGTCGTCTTCTGCAACATGGACAAGGCCGTCCAGGAGCACGAGGACATCGTCCGCGAGTACTTCATGACGAAGTGCGTCCCCCCGAGCGACAACAAGTTCGCCGCCCTGCACGGCGCCGTCTGGTCCGGTGGCTCGTTCGTCTACGTCCCCGAGGACGTGACGGTCGAGATGCCGGTGCAGGCGTACTTCCGGATGAACTCGGAGGGGATGGGCCAGTTCGAGCACACGCTCATCGTCGCCGAGAAGGGTAGCGAGGTCCACTACATCGAGGGCTGTTCCGCGCCGAAGTACTCGGCGTTCAACCTCCACTCCGGCGGCGTCGAGGTGTTCGTGGGCGAGGACGCCCACGTCCAGTACTCGACCGTGCAGAACTGGTCGAAGAACACGTACAACCTCAACACCAAGCGCGCCATCGTCGAGAAGAACGGGCGCATGGAGTGGATTTCGGGCTCGATGGGCTCGAAGGCCACCATGCTCTATCCGGCCTCCATCCTGAAGGGCCGCGGCGCCTCGGACAACCACATCACCATCGCGTTCGCCGGCAAGGGTCAGAACATCGACACCGGGGCGAAGGTGTACCACAACGCCCCCGAGACCAAGTCGACCATCGAGTCGAAGTCCATCTCGAAGGACGGCGGCCGCACCAACTACCGGGGACTGGTCCACATCGCCGACGGCGCCCACGACTCCTCCACCGCGGTGGAGTGTGACGCGCTCATGTTCGACAACGAGTCCACGTCGGACACGATGCCGTACATGGAGATCAACGAGTCGACCGTCGACGTCGCCCACGAGGCGACCGTCGGGAAAATCGGCGACGAGGACGTCTTCTACCTCCAGTCGCGTGGGCTGGACGACGACGACGCGAAGCAGATGATCGTCTCGGGCTTCATCGAGCCCATCACGGAGGAACTGCCCATCGAGTACGCGGTCGAACTGAACAGGTTAGTAGAACTCGAGATGGAGGGGAGCCTCGGATAAGATGTCCACGACACTGCCAGCGAACATCTCCGAAGAGACGGTACGGAAGCTCTCCGAGGACCGCGAGGAGCCCGAGTGGCTCCTCGAGACCAGACTCGGCGCCCTCGCGGCGCTCGATGACGCGGACCTGCCGGACGTCATCCAGACGCCCGGCCGCCGCTGGACGAACCTCGAACAGCTCGACTTCGAGGAACTCGCCGACCCGCTCGCCCAGACCGAGGAGCGTGACCTCGTCGTCCCCGACTCGGACGTCGAGGTGCTGTCGTTCGTCGACGCGCTCGACTCCCACGAGGACGTCGTCCGCGACTCCTTCGGAACCGTCGTCGACCCCGAACGCGACTACCTGACCGCGCTCTCGGTGGCGCTGTTCTCCTCGGGGACGCTCGTGTACGTCCCCGAAGGCGTCGACGCCGAGGACGTGAAGATTCGGACCCGGATGGAGGGACGGTCGCTGTTCAACCACACGCTCGTCGTCACCGAGGAGTCTTCGTCGGTGACGATTCTCGAGCGACAGTCCTCCGAACCGTACGACGGCGAGGGGATGCGTTACTACAGCGGCCTCGTCGAAATCGACGCCGGCGAGAACTCCTACGTCCAGTACGGCTCCCTGCAGGACCTCTCCGAGGAGACGTACAACTACACGCTGAAGCGCGGCGTCACCGACACCTACTCCACGGTGAACTTCGTCGAGGGGAACCTCGGGTCGCGCCTCACCCGCTCGGACATCGAGACGGAACTGAACGGCGACTCCTCGGAGACGAAAATCGTCGGAGCGTTCTTCGGCCACAACGACCAGCACTTCGACGTCAACGCGCGTGTCTGGCACCAGGCAGAGCACACGACGGCCGACCTCGTCACCCGCGGTGTTCTCGACGACGAGGCCCGCTCGGTGTACGAGGGCGTCCAGGACGTCGGCCGCGACGCGTGGGACACCAACTCCTACCAGCGTGAGAACACGCTGATGCTCTCAGACGACTCTGAGGCCGACGCCTCACCGAAGCTCATCATCCACAACCACGACACCGAAGCCTCCCACTCGGCGACGGTCGGACAGGTCGACAAGGAGGACCTGTTCTACATGACCTCGCGCGGCATCCCGCCCCTGACGGCGCGGAACATGCTCGTGGAGGGCTTCTTCGTGCCCGTCCTCGAGGAGATTGCGGTCGACGAACTCCGCGAGGACCTCGAAGAGGCAATCGCAGCACGGCTGCGATAGACGGACGCGCGTCTCTCCGTCTCGTTTCTCTCTCTGCGTCTCCGTTCACTCCCGCGCCGACCGACGACGACCGGAGGCTACGCGGGTTCGGCGCCCGCCGGGACCGAGTCGAGGAGCGACAGCACTAGCTCACACCGCCGGGTGTCTCGACGGGTCACCCAGTCGCGCTCCTGGTCGTACGCGACGACGCCGGCGTCTTCGAGTTTCGGGACGTGTGTGTGGTACAGCGAGAGGTAGACGTCCCTGACCGTCTCCGCGTCGACCTCTCGAAGCGGGACGTCGGCTTCGCCCTCCGCGACTTCGTCGGCGAGCGTCGGCAGACTCAGCGACCGGTGACACGCCAGATAGCTGAGCACCTGACGGCGCCGGGCGTTCGCGAGGAGCGAGAGCGCTCGCGACAGCGACTCGGGGCCGAGGGAGGGACCAGCGTCAGTGGGTGTCCGGTTTGTCATAGGGGCAACACGTCTGTGGTCACCGCCGCGCCACATATACTTTCGGATGTCTACTCGTTTTGGTTGAATTCGTATAATATCGAACTCAATTATCGATTACAGCATAGATTCCGAATATTTTCCGCGTGAGTACGGAGGCGCGTGTCGAGCTTCGAAGGAACCGCCGGCGTGGCGACGACTCTCGAACGACCGGCCCGAACTCCGAGAGATACCGGGTTTTGCCCGTGCGGGGAGACGGACGGTCGTGAGCACGTGCCACCTCGACGACGTCGACAAACAGTTACTGGTGTTGCTCCACGACGACGCGCGCGCCACGGCGACGGAGCTCGCCAGGCGGGCCGGCGTCTCGGACAACACGGTTCACAACCGAATGCAACGGCTGGAAGAGGAGGGCGTCATCGAGGAGTACCGCGGGACGTGTGGGTACGACCGGACCGGACTCACGCTCCACTATCTCATCGTCGCGACTGCACGAATCGTCGACCGCGGCGAAGGCGCCCTGCAGGCGCTCGAACTACCCCAAGTTGTCGGGGTCACCGAACTCATGACCGGGCAGGGGAGCCTCCACATCAGAGCGGTCGGGGTCGGCGACGAGGACATCACGCGGGTCGCGGAGCGGCTAGACGAACTCCGGCTGGAGATCATCAACGAACACCTCGTCCGTGCCGACCACGACGACGCCTTCCTACGGACAGCTCGAGTCGTTGCTCGGCGAGTGAGCGAGTGAGCGGTGAGCCAGTGAAGCCAGTGGACGTCGTGGCCGAGCGGTCACTCAGGAGGACCCGAGCGGGACGCGTTCGCCGCGCTTGTCGCCGCGGAGCCACGCGTAGTCGGTCGCGTCGAGTTCGAACACCACGCGGCCGTCGGCGACCGTGTAGTCGCCGGGGCCGACGACCTGTGTCGTCGCGTCGGCGGGCGCGTCGAAGTCGACGGTGACGGTCCGGGGTTCGGCCGCGAGGTTGTGCGCGGTCAGCAGGACGGTCCGACCCTGTTCGATACGGTGGACCCACACGTCCTTCGGTTCGACGCCGACGATGGAGAAGTCGCCCGTCGAAATTTCGGTACAGAGCGTGCGAGCGTCGATGATGCGGCTGATACGGTTGAGGAGCGAGTCGGGGTCGGTGCGCTGGTCGGCGACGTTGATTTCCTGGTACCGATACTGACCCTCGTCGACGACGGGGTGGTAGAGGTCCTCTTCGTTCGCGGTGGAGAAGCCGCCGTTCTCGTTGTCCGACCACTGCATCGGCGTCCGGACCGACTCCCGCTCGGGGAGGTCGAGGTCCGCACCCATCCCGATTTCGTCGCCGGAGAGGACGACGGGCGTCCCCGGCAGGGCGAACATGAGGCTGTGCGCACAGGCGATGCGGTCGTGGTCGCCGATGTAGAGGTCGGCGAGGCGGAGCCGGTGTCCGCGGCCGAAGATCCACGAGTCGCCCTCGTCGTCGCCGAAGAAATCGCGGGCGTGGTGGAAGGCGTCCCACGGGAGTTTGAGCAGGTTCCACTCGTCGTGGTTGCGGAGGAAGTTCGCCCACTGGCCGACGTCGGAGACGTCCGGGAGAATCTCGAACGAGCGGTAGAGCGGCCAGGTGTCCTTGACCCCGACGGCGTAGGTGAGGTGGGCGTTGAGGACGAAGTTGAACATGAGGTCGAACCCCTCGCCGTCGACGAAGTATCGGTCGAGGTGCTCCGGTTCCTCGTCGGCCTCGGCGATGAGGATGGCATCGGACTTGGCCTCCTCCACCCACGAACGCATCCGGCGGAAGAGGTCGATGCCCCCGTCGAGGGTCGTCGCGTCGTGGCCCTTCGGCATCATCATCGGGTGGGCGGCGTCGATGCGGAAGCCGTCGACGCCGAGGTCGAGCCAGAACTCGAGGACGTTCCGAATCTCCTCTTGGACCCGGGGGTTGGCGACGTTCAGGTCGGGCTGGAAGCCGTAGAACTGGTGGAAGTAGTGCTTCCCCGCGCGCTCGTCGTACGACCAGACGCCGTCCTCGTACTCGGGAAAGATGTTCCCGCGCTTGTGTGCGGAGTCGAGGTGACTCGTCCAGAGGTAGTAGTCGTGGTACTTCGACCCCGGGTCCTCGCGGGCGCGCTGGAACCACCGGTGCTGGTCGGAGGTGTGGTTGAACACCATGTCACAGAGGACGCGGATGCCGCGGTCGTGGGCGGCCTCGACGAAGTCGGCGAAGTCCCCGAGAGTCCCCACACGGGAGTCGACACCGTAGTAGTCGGCGACGTCGTAGCCGTTGTCCTCCAGCGGACTCGGGAAGAAGGGGCGCAACCAGACGCAGTCGACGCCGAGCGTGTCGAGGTACCCGAGCCGGTCGGTGAGGCCCTGGAAGTCCCCCCACCCGTCGCCGTCGGCGTCGTTGAACGTCTTCACGTCGAGCGAGTAGATGACGGCGTCCCGGTACCACTCGGGGTCGCCGTGTCGCGTGCGTGCCATGCTCGGCCTCACCGGCGGAGAGTGTATAAACCGCAGGGGTTCGGCGCGAACGGTCTCCGGGGTTCGGCGTCGGCACCGTCACCGGGTGTGGGACGGCTCAGACCCGGAGCCGGAACGATTCGCTCACCGAGACGGTCCGCCCCCGGATCTCGAACGCGAGGTCGACCTGCAGGCCGAAGCGGAAGGCGGCCCGTTCGTCGGTCGTTTCTCCCTCCTCGTCTTTCTCGTCCGGATGCGGACACGGCATCTCGTCGGGACTCCACGGGTCCCGCCTGACGCAGAAACACTCGTGTAGATACCCCTCTTCCGCCTCGTGCCAGCGCCGCTTGTCGAACGCGTCGGGAGGGACACGCTCCCACCGCCTGTCGTCCGGGTCGACCGAGGTGTCACAGTGAAACAGTTCGCAGCAGCACCAGACGTCGTCGGCAGTCGGACACCCTTCCTCGTCTGTCTTACACCGGTAGACCCGATTACCGTTCGAATCTGTGCCCGAAAGGAGTGCACACCCCTGCGTGTGGCACTTCTTCCATCCCTCCTCGAACGGGATGCCCATGTCGTTGCCGCGTTCGAGCAGTTCCCTGTTGTCGAGTTCGACATCTTCGTGACTCATGGTACCACGGCACAGACGTCGGGAGAGAGCAAATCGATACTGGTTGCCCAGTGCGACGGCTACACGGAGTCGTCAGTCCCCTCGTCGTCCGGAGGCCGACGCTGTGCGAGGCGGTCGAACCGGGCCTGTGCCGCCTCGGCGCGCCGCGCCGTCTCCTCACTGCGGAACGCGAGTTCGAACCGGCCGGCGTCGACGACGAGGTCGAAGACGGCGTCGACCTGTCGCCCCTCGGCAGGGACGACGTCGACCGGGAGGTCCAGTTGCGCGGGGTCCTCGCCGTCCCGCTCGACGACGAGCACCGCCAGTTCCGCCCCGGGGGCGTCCTCGAAGCGGTCCAGCGTCGCCGTGTAGCTGCCTGGGTCGAGCATCAGTAGCGCACCTCTGTCACGACTCCACCGTCGGGGCGGAGGAGGGTAACGGTGTCGCCGTCGTTGTTCCACACCGGGCGGCCCGCCCCCCAGTACACCTCCGTCGCCGTGTCCGTCCCGTCGCCGGTCCGGACGGTGAGCGAGTCGCCCGGGTCGAGGATGGTGTCCGAGGGGAACGTGTAGCGCGCGCCGCTCTCGTCGGTGAGCACCCACCCGGAGAGGTCGACTGACTCGGTCCCGCGGTTCGACACCACGACGTACTCGTCGGCGAGGTTCTCGGCGTCGTCGCCGGCAGCGTCGGCGTGAACCTCGGTGATTTCGACGCGCGTGTCGGGTGACACCGTCGGGTCTCCCACCCCGTCGCCGCGGTAGGCGGCGCGAACGACGACGGGCCCGTCCGTGCCGGGAGCGACCGGAGCGTCCGCACGCAGGTCATGCGGTCGGGTGGTCGCGGCCGCCTGCGTCGCCACCTCGAACACCGTCCCGTCGCTGGTGGCGACCACCGTCCCGTGACTGGCGGTCCAGTACGTCGGAATCGAACGCGCCGCGAGACGTCCGAGCACCTCCTCGTGGGGGTGGCCGTACCGCGAGTCGTACGCGGAGGAGACCACGACGGCTCTCGGCGTCGCGGCGTTCAAGAGTGCCGCGCTCGTGCTCGAACTGCTCCCGTGGTGCCCCGCCTTCAAGAGGGTGACGTCGAGGGCTGCCGCGTGGTTCTCGACCAGATACGGCTCCTCGGCGGGGCCGGCGTCGCCGGTGAGCAGGACGCTCGTCCGGCCGAACGCCACCCGGAGGACGATGCTGTTCTCGTTGCGCTCGCCGTCGGCGAGGTACGGTTGCGGCGGGCCGAGGACTGTCACCCGCGCGCCGTCGAGTGGGATGCGGTCGCCCGCGAGCGTCCGGTAGAGCGGGACGTCGTGCTCCTCGACGGCGTCGAGGTAGCGGTCGTACGTCGCCGTCGACGCGGCCACGCCGGGGTCGTACACGGCACCGACGCCCTCTCCGTTGGTCTCGAAGTGTTCGATGACGGCCGCGTGCCCGCCGACGTGGTCGGCGTCGGCGTGCGTCGTGACGAGCGCGTCGAGACGGTCGATGCCCCGCGACTCCAGATAGTCGATGACGTGAGCGCCGTCGTCTCGGAAGTCCCCCGAATCGACCAGCATCGTCTCGCCCGTCGGCCCGACGACGAGCGTGCTGTCCCCCTGTCCGACGTTGATGAAGTGTACGGTCAGCGTACCTGTGACGTTCGTCGCGGGGGTCCCCCGTTCGGCCGGGGGTGCCGTCGCGTTCGCGGCCTCCCGCGCTTCGGTCTGTTCGGCGTCGAGCGGGTCCGTCGTCACCCCGGTCCCACCGGTGCAGCCGGCGAGCACGAGGAGGCCGACGACGAGGAGCACCGAGAGCCGAGAGCGACGTTGCACGCTCCGGGGGAGGGACCACGAGGACTTGAGACTGTGGTGTCACCGGGCGGCGCCGACGCACACCGGGCCGGACTGGTGAGCGAGGGAACTGCTTAAGTCGGTCACACACTACCCCCAGAGTATGACCGTCAGGGGACGCGTCACGGAGGGTCGGCTCCCGTGAGTGTCGGGAACCGCGTGACCTCGGACCACCAGTTGGCGCGGCTACTCCAGATCGGTATCGTGCTGGAGGAGGTCGTCGAGGCCCGGGCACAGCACCACACGGAGACGCTCGAATCGCCCGACGACGAGATCGAAGCGCTACTCACAGAGGCGGCCGAGGAGTCTGCCGTCCACCGCGAACGACTCGAAGCCATCGTGGACGAACTCGACGTCGAGACCATCCCGTTCGAGGAGGTCAACGCGCTCGTCGAGGCGCAGTACGGCCAGACGAAGCCTGAGGACTTCGACGGCGTCCTGTACGACCAGCTCTGCAACGAGGAGACGGCGTACAAGTTCTACGACGACCTCGTCGGCGCGATTCGAGCCAGCGACGTCCCGTTCAGCATCGACCGCGACGAACTCATCGAAACGCTCGTCGCCATCCGCGAGGAGGAAGCGGAAGGTGTCGAAGCGGTGACGAAGATCATGGAGCGGCGCGAATGACGAAGCATCGAGCGTGGTGCGCATCACGCGGTGACGGCGACCACGACGACGACCACCTGCCGACGAGGACGCTCCCACAGGAGGCGACCAGATGAACACCGCAGACCAGTACGTCAAGGCGATCTACTTGCTCCAGGAGATGGAAGACGGCCCCGCATCGACCGGCGCGCTCGCGGACATGCTCAACGTGAGTCCCGCGAGCGCCAACGAGATGATCGGTAAGCTCGAAGGACGCGGCCTCGCCGAGCACGAGAAGTACAAGGGCGTCCGGCTCACGGACGAGGGGATCGTCAACGCCCGGGAGGCGCTGCAGACGTACTGCATCATCGAGCGGTTCCTCACGAACGTCCTCGACGTCGAGGAGTTCCGCGCCGAGGCGCGCGAACTCGAACCGGTCATCGACGAGACGGTCGCCGAACGCCTCGACACCATCATCGAACGGAACCCGGCCTGCCCGGACTGTTTCGACCCCGAGACCGACGCCTGCGAGTTTCTAGAGATCCCGTCGGAGAACCCCGCAGACTGAATCGCGGTCGGGACCGCTACAAACTTAAGTTTCAGATTGGTAGCTACGTCTGCGTTCGGATGCGTCGAGCGAGCAGTCCCGTGGTGTAGTGGCCAATCATAATGGCCTTTGGAGCCATTGACGGCGGTTCGAATCCGCCCGGGACTATCTCACCGATTTCCCCGGCTACGCCGTCGAGTAGGGATCGAGTCATTCGTTGACGCTCCGCCTTCCTCGGCGGTAAATCCACCCGGTGAAGACGAGTGCCGGGAGTGCGAGAAAGCTATCAGACGCACCGTTCACGGCCAACAGGACATTGTACGCAAGAAGGCCCGCCGCTATCGGGAATACGATCTTTTCACCGATCGTAAGTCCGTGCCAGAACCACGTCCCTTGCGACTCCGAGGCACTGCAATCCGTACAGACGACGGGGTTTCCACCGAGTTCACTAAACCGGGAGTGTGCTAGGCGGAGTCCGGTACCGCAGTTGGAGCACTCGGTGTGGACAAGGCAGTCGTTACAGACCGGCTCGTGTCCGAACTTTTCGAAGTACCGGGGGTGAGTTGAAAAGTTCCCGCCGCACTGAACGCAAGAGACGGCAACGCCGGTGCTATCGTTCTCCTCTCCCGACTGTCGTCTCTGGATTTCGTCGTACGCAGCCTTGACTCGTCGAAACTCGTCCCGAGTACCACCCTGATCAGGGTGGTGTTCTTTGACCAATGCCCGGTACGCAGTCTCGACCACTATCGGGTCGGAACTCCGCGTAACACCGAGAACACTGTACGGATCCTCAGTCGCCATTATCGGTTCGATACCAAACATGGAAATCAAGCTACTGGAATTGGTATCAGTATTGATATGCGAGAGAGGAGACACAGTTCTCGAACCGGTATCAACGGTTCATACCGGGCCTTGAGTGGTTTTGAAGCAACTACGGATTCAATTTATCTAATCCGGTAATTCTGGCGGTGGCTATTTGTGATGTAATGTTTTTACTGAAAATCATGAAAAAGAGAGAGTGTCTCAAATACGGGAGTGGAGTCGCGTGCCTCTCTGTCGCCGGGTGTACCCAAGGTTCGTCAGACGGGATACGAGATTCCGATGGTGACGGCATGATCGACAGCCGAGATTACGCTCCGAACGACGCGGATGTACAAGAGAAGTCAGACATCCAATCGTCGCCGTCTCAGGTATCTACACCGGAGCCAACTCCGGTAGCCACGCCCAAGCAGACGTCGACAGCCACACCCTGGCCGACGTTCGTCGCCACTGCCGAGCCAACAGCAACGGAGTTTCCCGACTCCGATTACGATGGTGTAGCTGACAGGTACGACGATTTCCCCGACGACTTTCAGTATTCGGAGGTCGTGAGAGAGGAGCGTGCGACAGAGGTCGTAGACCCGGGATACTACCGGTTCTGGTCCTGGGAGTCGGACGAAGCCGAAGGTTTCGTTGCTACGATCGATGTTCAGAGCGGATCACACGTGGACGCGATTCTTATGGACGACTCCGATTTCGACGAGTTCGAGAACAGCGAGAGCTACTACTACTACACGAGCGGAACCGACTTCGAGACCAAGTATGCGGAACTATCCGCTAGATTGGATGCTGGCTCGTTCGTGTTCGTCGTGTCCAACTGGGAGGTCGACGCCGAAGAGACGTCGACCGTGGACGTCAGCATCGCAAGTAAGCGGTGACGTGGTGTAACAGGATTCAGACTCCACGTCGCGTGTGGTACGTTTCCCCTACAGAAATCGTATCGGAGCATCGTCGGTGGCGGGCGACCGAGGTTCCTCACCCTCTGGCCGGGGTCGGCGGGAGGGGAACCTCGGGGGCGTCCGTCATCGTCTTCGCACCCCAGCGGGCGACGATGACCCCGAGGAGCACGAACCAGAGACCGTAGTAGATGGGGTCCGGGACCACGATGAGTTCGGCGGTGAAGTTCACCCACCCGTGGAAGACGACGATGGCGGCGATGCTCCGGGCCGTGTTGTTGTATATCCAGCCTATCGCGACCGAGAGCGCGACGATGCCGGCCATGAACAGCCAGAAGCTCGTGGTCGCGAATCCGACGACGTCGTGCTGGTGGGTCCCCCCGATGAAGAACAGCGGGAGGTGCCAGAGCGCCCAGACGACGCCCAGGATGACGCTCGCGCTCAGCGCCGACCACTTCAGCTGCAGCCGGTCCAGCGCGTACCCTCTCCATCCCAGCTCCTCGAGGAGCGGGGGCAGGGTCGCGAAGAACAGCGCCGGGAGGAGGGCGAGGGGGTTCACCTCGAACTGCGTGACACCCTCTCCCCACGCGGGGCCGGGTCCGCCGAGGAGGAGGTCGATGACACCGGCAAAGACGCTGATTCCCAGCGGTACCGCCAGGAGGATTGCGAGCCAGTGGAGACTGACGCGTCGCGGCTGGACGATGCGGTTCCAGAAGTCGGCCCGTCCGCGTTCGTCGTAGACGAGGTAGACGAAGGCGATGCCGGAGACGCCGGGGACAGCGAGGCCGACGAGGAGCAGCACGAGGCCCAGCGGACTGTCGAACCGCACGCCGACCGCGATTGCGGCCAGCCAGAAGGCCCACGTCCCGCCGACTGCGACGGCGAGGTACACCCACCAGCTCCCGACGACACCAGCGGTAATCCCGAGACGTTCCCTCGTTCGGACGTGTCGACTCGACTGGGCCATACCAGTAGATACGACGACTCGGGGCATAACCGTGCGAGATGGTTCCCGTCGACTGAGAGACACGACGTGGTCGAGGGCGTGACCCGGCGCTACTCTTTCTTCTTGTTCTCTCTGGTCGAGAGGTTGAGCTGTTTCGTCAGTCGTCGGGAGACGATGGTCTCGACCATCTCCACCAGATCGTCGTCCTCGCTGCCGGCGAGGTCGGCGAACAGACCGAGTGGGAGCTGTCCGCCGGCCATCTGTCGGTGGCCACCCGCGCTCCCCACGTCGGAGAACGCCGAGTCGAGGACCTGTCCGACGTGGACGCGCGAGTCGGTCGACCGGGCGCTGAGTTCGACCGTGTCGTCGATGAGGCCGAAGACGATGCAGGTCTCGACCCCTTCGACCTCCGAGAGGTAGTCGGCGGCCTGCGGAAGGGCGTCGCGCTCCGTCGTCCACCCGGTGTGGCTCAGGAGCGTCGAGCCGCGGATGGTGCGGTTGTCGATAGCGTCGCTGATGGCGTCGACGGTCGACTCGCTGACGTCGGGATGTGCGAGGTTGCGCAACAGGCCGGCGTCGAGGTGGCCGTGCAACCGTTCCGCGGCGGCGAACTCGGCGTTCGTCGCCCCGCGAAGGAACGTCAGCGTCTCACGACGGATGGCGAACATGAGCGCCGTCGCGAGGGCCTCCGAATCCAGGAGGTCCAGGTCGGAGAGGTACTCGGTCATGATGGTCGCCGTCGCGCCGACGTCCGCACGGTGGTCGACGTAGGCGGCGTCGATGCCATCGGCCGCGTGGTGATCGATGACGATGTCTACTCCTGCCCCCGCGGGGACCTCGTTGTTGGCACCGGGCCGGGAGTGGTCGACGAACGCGACGAGATCGGCCGCGTCGAGGCCGTCGACCGAGAAGCGCGTCAGGTCGAGGTCGAGGAGGTTCACGAACGCGCGGTTCTGCTGGTGGGAGATGGTGCCGCTGTACAGCACGTCGACCTCGTCGACGTCCGCGTCACGGGCCACCGTCTCGAGTGCCATGGCGCTGGCGAGGCTGTCGGGGTCCGGGTTGTTGTGACAGACGATGGCCAGGGAATCGTGGCCGGTGAGGAACTCGGCGAGGGCAGGTCCGCTGGGCATACGTGGCCGGTACGGGAGAGACGGTCAAGGCTCTGTGGGCGGAGTGAGTGTCTCGGCCGACGTCAGAACGGGACGGGGACGAGAGACGAAGACCGACAAGCGGGCGACCGAGTGAGCGCGCGCTCACCTCTGAGGGGCGAGGCGTCCGGGAGTCCGAGGGCCCAGACGCCGGGCGGATACGTCTCAGCGGACGCGGCTCACTCGTCGAGGTGTTCGATACCCTGCTTGGAGACGTTGGCCTTGGTGATGACTTCCGGCATCCAGTCGGGTGCGTCGTCGGGTGCCTCCTCTTTCCAGGCCCATCCGTGGTAGATGTGGACCTTGTCGGTTCCTCGCTCGCGGAGTCGGAGGACCGCTTTGTCGTCCACCTCGTCCTCGCTCGGGGCCGGGTGGAGTCGGCGGGCCGCCTTCAGTGCCGCCTGTCGGGGCGTTCGGCCGCTGAACACGCTGTCTTCGGTACCGTCGTCTTCACGGAGCACGAAGTTCCGCTTGCCGTCTTCACGGACCATACAACACATCACATCGGCAAGGTTAATAAAACCACCAGACGGAACCGACCTCATCCGCGCCGTACTGCGGTTTCTTCGCGGGAAGACCCGGCGACGACGACGCACGAAACCGCACGACTGCGCTACGAGAGGACGAACTCGACGCGTTCCTCGTCCGTCCCCTTCGTCTCGCGCCCGACGACGTCAACCCGGCCGACGTCCCCAGTGGAGGCTACGTGCGTCCCCGCACAGGCAGTCCGGTCGTAGACCGTCCCGTCGGGGCCGGTAATCTCGACGAGACGGACCTCGGTGATGGAGTCGGGGAGGAGGTGGAGCCGCGTCCGCGCGGGGTCGAGCCGTGCCTCGGCCTCCGTGCGGTCGAGGACGTACCACTCGACGGGGGTGTCGGCGGCGACCAGGTCGTTCAGCCGGCGCTCGACGTCCGCGAGGTCGGTCGTCGAGAACCGCGGATAGGCGCAGTCGAGGTGCGCGTGGTCAGCGTACAGCTGGTTACCGGTCGTCTCCGCGTCGAACAGTTCGAGGAGTACCGCCGAGAGGAGGTGCTGTGCCGTGTGGTACCGCATGTGTGCGTACCGGCGCTCCCAGTCGAGTTCCCCGACGACGGTCGTCCCGACGTCCGGGGGGTCGGCGTCCCCGACGTCGAGCGTGTGGTAGACGGTGTCTCGCTTCGCCACGTCGGTGACGCGCCAGCGCCTGCCGTCGGCCCGCAGGACACCGGTGTCGTGAGGCTGGCCACCACCCGTCGGGTAGAAACAGGTCGAGTCGAGGACGACGCGGTCGTCGAGGACGCGTTCGACGGTCGCCTCGAAGGTCCGTCTGTCGGTCTCCGTGAGATAGCGTTCGGTGGTCACGACCCGAAGAACGGCGTTTGGACACTTACGGGTTCCTGGTCCACCAGTGTCCGGTGACCGCCAGTCGGCACGGAGCGTCGTCGACACACGATGTCCTCGAGACGTCGTGCGCCGTGCAGACGCCACGAACCGGTGGACACCCGAGGCCGTCCCCCAGCTCTGTCGGACGCGCGGGCGCGGCGACAGTAACGCCCGCGAGCGCGCACGACCCCGTCCAGTGCGTCGTAACGCCTAAGAGCCGAAAAGCCGTTTTGCGATGTAATGAACTATCAGAGAGTATTTCGAATCGGGAGGTGTTGCTGTGGGCGTTGAAATCCAGGAATCGCCCGTCTCCGAGAGCGCGTTCGAGGAGATGAAGTCGTTCGTGTACGACTATCTCGACGCGAGCGTCGAGAACGAGGACGACGGCGGACGGATGCGGTGGTATCCGTGGCACAGCGCGGAGTACCGCTACAACCACATCCTCAACGTCGTCGACCTCGCCGCACATATCGCCGAGCGCGAGGGAGCGGACGTGGACGTCGTCACCATCGCCGCGCTCTTCCACGACATCGCGAAACTCGAAGCCGACCAGGAGGTCCACGCCGAGGAGGGGGCACGCGTCGCCCGCGAGTATCTCACGAGTCACGGCGACTTCGCGCAGTCGCTCGTCGAGCAGGTGTGTCAGGTCGTCTCCGAACACTCATACCAGGGACCGCTCTCGGACGTCTCACTCGAGACGCGCTGTCTCATCGAGGCCGACATCATCGACAAAGTCGGTGCCAACGGGACGGCGCTGATGCTCCTGCGGATGGGCTACGAGGCGCGAACCCACATGGACGCCGCGGAGATGGTCCAGCGCGTCCTCGAACGCGGCAAGGACGCGTCCCGACGAGTCGAATCGGATACCGCCGAGAGCCTCGTCCACCAGCGCCTCACGCGGGTGAAGTGGTTCCAGGAGTGGCTCGAGGAGGAGGTCCCGAACATGGACCACGACGGCTTCGCCGGGTAGGTACGGCCGACGGTCGGGCGCTGGTCAGAGCGTGTCGAGCACGCCGAGGACGCGCTCTTCGTCCGAGCGGTCGGGACCGACCTCCGACCCGTCCCGGTCCGACTCGCGGTGGTCGTCCGCCGTCGCGAGCATCGCCGACGAGAGCGGCGTCGACTCCCAGCCGAGGCGGGCGAGTTTCGCCGTCGACATGACGTGAGGGTACGACCGGTACAGCGGGAAGCCCGTCGGGGCGAGTCCACCGGCCGCGAGTTCCCGCTCGCCGGCGGTGACGACCTCCACGTCGGTCCCCATCGCGTCCGCCGCGAGGTCGACGTACTCCCGCAGGGTGGTGAGTCGGCGGTCACCGACGTTGTACGCTTCGCCCGCGTCGCCCCGTTCGGCGACGAGCCGCATCGCCTCGGCGACGTCGGGGGCGTACACGCGGTGCCACACGTTCGTCCCGTCGCCGGGGACGAGTACGCGGTCGTGCTCGCGGACGCGTGCGAGCCAGTAGTCCGTCCGCTCCGTGTAGTCGTGCGGCCCGTAGACGACGCACGGTCGAACCGACATCGCGCGGACGCCCTGCGCGGCGGCCTCGAACACGGCCCGGTCACCTGCGGCCTTCCGGGCGCCGTACGTCGCCGCGGAGTCGTCGGTCGCCTGGTCCGGCGTACACGGTTCGAGACCGGTCTCGTCCTCGCGTTTCGGGACGACCTCGTCACCGTACGCCGCTCCGCTGGAGACGTAGACGTACGCCTCGGCGTCGGCGAAGACGTCGGTCGCAGTCGCGACCTCCTCGGGATGGTACGCGACCACGTCGAACACCGCGTCGTAGTCGACGGTCATCGCCGCCGCCTGGAGGTCGGTCTTCACGCTCCGGTCGCCTTGGACGTGGTCGACCCGCTCGTGGGACGCGAACGGGTCCTCGTGGGTCCCGCGGTTGAACAGGGTGACGTGGTAGTCGTGGTCGAGGAGGTGTTCGACGAGGTGGCGGCCGACGAAGCGAGTCCCGCCGACGACGAGTGCGGCGTCCATACCCTCCGGAGTGGGTGCCGACAGTAAAGCGTGTCACCCGAGTCGAGCGAGCAGGTGGTGCGTCGGTCGTCTCAGCCACGAAACGGACGCACCACGCACCCGCAGGCGCTCCGTGGCCGCAGTCGGGAACACACGTCCCGCTGGTCGCGTCCTCCGATAAGAAGCTACGGGCAGCGAACCGGCGCGTCCCGACCGCAGTCGGTCAGCCTCAGTCGTCGCCGGTCGTCGCCACACCGCCCGCGTCCGTCTCGACGCCCGACGCGCTCGCCTCCTCGGGCAGTTCCGTGCGGACGTCGTCGCGTGCGCGCTCGGCGATGACCTCGGCGTAAGCGTCGGGCATCACCTTCACGAACTGTGCTTGGACCTCGGCCCAGTCGTCGAGCATCCACGCGGCGCGGTCGGAGTCGGTGTACTCGGCGTGGTTCTCGACCAGACGGCGGAGCATCGCCTCGTCGGACTCGTCGAGCGTCTCCTCGAGCGAGACCATCCCCGTGTTCGCCTTCCGGGCGAACTCGTCGTCGGGGTCGTAGACGTACGCGACGCCACCGGACATCCCGGCCGCGAAGTTCTTCCCCGTCTCGCCGAGGACGGCGACGACGCCGCCAGTCATGTACTCACAGCCGTGGTCGCCGACGCCTTCGACGACGGCCTTGACGCCGGAGTTGCGGACGGCGAAGCGTTCGCCGGCGACACCGTTGATGTACGCCTCGCCCTGCGTCGCCCCGTACAGCGCGACGTTGCCGATGAGGACGTTCTCGTCGGCCTCGTACGCGGCGGTGTCGGGGGTCCGGACGATGAGCTTCCCGCCGGAGAGGCCCTTGCCGACGTAGTCGTTGCACGCGCCCTCGAGGCGCATCGTCACGCCGCTCGCGACGAACGCGCCGAACGACTGCCCCGCGACGCCCTCGAAGTCGATGCTGATGGTGTCGTCGGGCAGGCCGGCGCCACCGTACTCGCGGGAGATGCGGTTCGAGAGCATCGCACCGACTGCCCGGTCGACGTTGGAGATGTCGGACTGGATGCGGACGCCTCGGCCCTCGTGGAGGGCCGGCTGCGCCTGCTCGATGAGGTCGTGGTCGAGCTGTTTCGCCACGTCGGCGTGTCGCTGCTCTTCGGTCTTGTACCGCGATCCCGGCGCGGGCTCGGCGATGACCGCCGAGAGGTCGAGGTGTTTCGCCTTCGGGTGGTCGGTCGAGCGCTGACGCAGGAGCGACGGACGCCCCACCATCTCGTCGACCGTCCGGAACCCGAGGTCGGCCATGATCTCACGCAGTTCCTGAGCCATGAACGTCATGTAGTTGATGACGTGCTGTGGCTTGCCGGGGAACCGCTCACGCAGCTTCTCGTTCTGGGTCGCCACGCCGACCGGACAGGTGTTCTCGTGGCACTGGCGGGCCATCACACAGCCGCTCGTCACCAGCGACGCCGTCCCGAAGATGTACTCCTCGGCGCCGAGGAGGGCCGCGACGGCGACGTCGCGGCCGGTCATCAGGCCGCCGTCGGTCGAGACCTTGATGCGCGAGCGGAGGTTCGTCGCCCGGAGCATCTGGTTCGCCTCGGCGAGCCCGAGTTCCCACGGGAGGCCCGCGTTCTTGATGGACGTCTTGGGCGAGGCACCCGTCCCACCGGAGTCACCCGAGATGTGGACCACGTCGGCGTTCGCCTTGGCGACGCCGGCTGCAATCGTGCCGATGCCCGCCTCCGAGACGAGTTTGACGTTGATGTCCGCGTCGGGGTTGGCGACCTTGAGGTCGTGGATGAGCTGTTTGAGGTCCTCGATGGAGTAGATGTCGTGCAGCGGCGGCGGCGAGATGAGGCCGACGCCGGGGGTGGAGAACCGGACGTGGGCGATCATCTCGTTGACCTTCTTGCCGGGGAGGTGACCCCCCTCGCCGGGCTTCGAACCCTGGGCCATCTTGATCTGAATCTCCTCGGCGTTCGTGAGGTACTCGGAGGTGACGCCGAAGCGGCCGGAGGCGACCTGCTTGACGTTGCACTCCTTCTCGGTGCCGAACCGTTCGGGCGGTTCGCCGCCCTCACCGGAGTTGGACTTGCCGCCGAGGCGGTTCATCGCGATGGAGTTGTTCTCGTGGGCCTCCGGCGAGAGCGACCCGAGTGACATCGCTGCCGTCGAGAAGCGCGTGACGATGTCTTCGACCGGCTCGACCTCCTCGAGTGGAACAGGGTCGCGGTCCGAGTCGAACTCGAGGAGGCCGCGGAGCGTCTGGAGCTCCTTCGACTGGTCGTTCACCAGCTCGGCGAACTCGCCGTACTTGTCGTAGCTCCCGGAGCGGACGGCCTGCTGGAGCGTCCCCACGGTCTTGGGGTTCCAGCGGTGGTGGAGGCCGCTCGACCGGTTCTCGTACTCGCCGGAGCGGTCGAGTTCGGGGTCGGTGCCGAAACCCACCGCGTGCCGCGTCAGGAGGTCCTCCTCGATCTGCGGGAGGCCGATTCCCTCCGTCCGAATCTCGGTCCCCTCGAAGTACTCGCCGACGAACGCCGAGTCGAGTCCGACCGCCTCGAATATCTGTGCGCCCTGGTACGATTCGACGGTGGAGATGCCCATCTTCGCCATCGTCTTCAGGAGGCCGTCCTCCAGCGCCTTCTTGTACGCCCCGATGGCCTCCGCTTCGTCGGCGCCGTCGGGACCGGCGACGATGTCGCAGATGGTCTGGTAGGCGAGGTACGGGTTGACGGCGTCGGCGCCGTAGCCGACGAGCGTCGCGATGTGATGGACCTCCCGGGGGTCACCCGATTCGAGGACGAGGCCGGCGTGGTTCCGGAGCCCGTTCCGGACCAGGGCGTGGTGGACGGCTCCCGTGACGAGCAGGCTGGGGGCGGCCACACGCTCCGCGCCGACGTTCCGGTCGGAGAGCACGACGACGGTCGCACCCTCCTCGATAGCGTCCCGGGCGTCGTCGCGAATGCGCTCGACGGCCGCTTCGAGGTCGGTGCCCTTCTCGTAGGTGATGTCGACGACGGCCGACGAGATGTCGCCGTCGAGGTCCCGAACGCCGGCCAACTGCGCGTCGGTGAGGACGGGCGAGTCGAGCACGAGCTGCTGGGCGTGTTCGGGGCTCTCGTCGAGGAGGTTCCGCTGGTAGCCGAGTCGGGACTCGAGCGAGGTGACGAGTTCCTCGCGGATGTAGTCGAGCGGTGGGTTCGTCACCTGCGCGAACAGCTGCTTGAAGTAGGTGAACAGCGGGCGGTTGATGTCCGACAGCACCGAGAGGGGGGTGTCGTCGCCCATCGACCCGACGGGGTCCTTCCCCGACTGGGCCATCGGCTCGATGAGGTGGTTCAGCTGGTCGTGAGTGTAGCCGAACGCCGCCTGCTGTGCGCGGAGGTGGTCGACCTCGTCACGGGGGAGCAGGTCGGCGTCGTCGACCAGGTCGGCGAGTTCGACCTGGTGTTCGCGGACCCACTCGCCGTACTTCTCGTCGGTGAGGCGGTCGAACACCTCCTCGTCGGGGATGACACGCCCCTCGTCGGGGTCGGCCATGAACAGCTGGCCCGGCTGGAGCCGGCCGCGCTCCCTGATTTCGGCGGGGTCGGTGTCGAGCGCCCCCACTTCGCTCGCCATCACGAGCGTGTTGTCCGTGGTGATGTCGTACCGACACGGCCGGAGGCCGTTGCGGTCCAGGACAGCGGCGACCCGGTCGCCGTCCGTGGCAGCCACGAGCGCGGGACCGTCCCACGGTTCGATGAGCGAGGCGTGGAAGTCGTACCAGTCTTTTCGTTCCTGTGCCATCTCCTCGTCGCCCTCGAACGCCTCGGGGATGAGCATCCGGAGGACGTGTGGGAGTTCACGGCCCGTGTTGAGGAGCAGTTCGATGGCGTTGTCCACCGAGGCGGTGTCGGACTGGCCCGGGTCGTTGATGACGGGTTTCAGCGTCTCGAGGTCCTCGCCGAACTCGGGGGCGGCGAGGTCCGTCTCCCGGGCGCGCATCCAGTTGATGTTCCCCTGGATGGTGTTTATCTCGCCGTTGTGGATGATCTGGCGGTACGGGTGGGCGAGGTGCCACGCGCCCAGCGTGTTCGTCGAGAACCGCGCGTGGACGAGCGTGAGCGTCGTCTTCACGCGCTCGTCGGAGAGGTCGGGGTAGTAGTCGGCGACCTGGTCACCCTTCAGCAGACCTTTGTACACCAGGGTCTTGCGGTCGAGCGAGCAGACGTAGAACCGCTCCGCACCGGAGACGTTCGACGACTCGACGGCCTTCTCGACGGCACGACGACCGACGTACAGCGACCGGTCGAACCCCTCGGCGTCGGCCGAGTCGCCTTCGGCGGGTGCCACGAATACCTGCCGGACGTCGGGTTCGGATTCGAGGGCGGTCTTGCCCAGCCCGCCGTTCTCCGTCGGGACGTCGCGCCAGGTGAGTATCTCGACGCCGTGTGCTTCGAGCGTCGACTCGACGACTCCTTCGAGCGCACGGCGATCGTCACCATTCTGAGGCATGAATACCGACCCGACGGCGTACGTCTCGGGGAGGTCGATGTCGACGACTGCCGCGAAGAACTCGTCGGGTCGCTGGATGAGGACGCCGGCCCCGTCGCCGGTCTCCTCCTCGGCGCCAGTGGTGCCTCGGTGTTCGAGGTTCTCCAGAAGTTCCAGACCGTCCGCGACGACGTCGTGGGAAGCGCCGCCGTCGAGGTCGATTACGGCACCTACGCCGCAGTTCGAGCGTTCGTCCGTGGGGTCCGCGAGCCCCGCCGGCGCGGCGTGGGTGTCTCTGTGTGGCTTGGTCATACACCCCGATTGGACTTCGCACTTATCAGGCTACTCATCAAGGGATAAGGGTGTGTTAATCACATATAAGGTAATAATATCAATCAGTATCGGCGGCGAGCGGGAGTCGACGGACGCCGAACGGGACGAACGACCGTGTAGGACCGTCTCCCCCGTGGAATCGACCGGTGGTCGGGGAGGGGGCGAGAGCGGGCGACGGCTCGGAGCAGTCAGTACGACTTCGCGAAGTACGCCGTCTCGACGGCGTCCTCGCCGCAGACCGCACAGTCTTCGCCCTCGTGGACGAGTTCGCCCGGTTCGTCCGCGGCGTGGAACGGCACCATGACGATTTCGGCCGCGATCTGGTCTTTGATCTCGGTCTCACACGCCTCGTCACCGCACCAGGGGGCCTTCACGTAGCCGCCGTGGCGGCCGAGCGTCCCGAGGATGTCGGCCCGGGAGTAGGCCTCGCGGACGGCCCCCTCCAGCGTCTCTTCGGCCGCGGCGTACAGTTTGGCGAAGACCTCGTCGAGGTGGTTCTCGACGGTGTCGACGGCGTCCTGGCGGCCGACCTCGTGTTTCTCGCTGTCGGGTCGGTGCGCGAGGGTGAGCGCCTCGTCGTCCACCTCGTTCGGGCCGATTTCGACTCTCAGCGGGACACCCTTCAGCTCCCACTCGTTGAACTTGAAGCCGGGGTTGCGCTCGTCGCGGTCGTCGAGTTCCACTCTGATTCCGGCCGCGTCGAGTTCCTCGGCGACTCCCTCGGCGTAGTCGAGCACCCGCTCTCTCGTCTCCGACTGCCAGATGGGGACGACGACCACCTGTTCGGGTGCGACGGCCGGCGGGAGGACCAGCCCCTGCTCGTCCGAGTGGGTCATAATGAGCGCGCCGAGCGCGCGCCACGACAGCCCCCACGACGTGGTGTGTGCCACCTGCTCGTCCTCGTTCTCGTCCGTGTAGGCGATGTCGAACGCCTCGGCGAACGACGTGCCGAGGTGGTGGCTCGTCGCGCCCTGGACGGACTTCCCGTCGGGCATCAGCGCCTCGACGGTGGTGGTGGTGTGTGCGCCCGGGAACTTGTCGTGGTCGGGCTTCTGTCCCCGCAGGACGGGGATGGCGAGGACCTCCTCGTACGTCTCCTGGTACTGGTCCAGTCGGAGGATGGTCTCTTCCCAGGCGTCCTCGTGACTCTCGTGGGCCGTGTGCCCCTCCTGCCAGAGGAACTCCTTCGTCCGGAAGAACGGCTTCGTCTCCGTCGCCTCCCACCGGACGACGGAGGCCCACTGGTTCACCCTGAGGGGGAGGTCACGGTGGCTCCGGACCCACCGACTCATGTAGGGAGCGATGATGGACTCGGAGGTGGGTCGGACGGCGAGCCGTTCCTCCAGTTCCTCGTGGCCGCCGTGCGTGACCCACGCCACCTCGGGGTCGAAACCCTCGACGATGTCCTTCTCGCGTTCGAGGTACGACTCGGGGATGAACAGCGGGAAGTACGCGTTCTGGACGCCCGTCGCTTTGAACTTCGCGTCGAGATGGCGCTGGAGTCGTTCCCAGAGCGCGTACCCCCGGGGGCGGGTGATGATGAACCCGCTCATCCCCTCGGGGGCGTAGTTCGCCAGCCCCGCCTTCTGGACCACTTCGGCGTACCACTCGCCGGTTCGGTGCGATTTCGACTCGGTGATGCCGAGTTCCTGGTCGTCGCTCATTGCCGGTGCGTTGCGTCAGCGCCGTCTTAAAGACCCCGAAGCGCCCAATCCGGTCCCGGACGCGACGCGTCGGCCGGTGGACTCGCCCGACGGAGCCGTCGTCGTCGCCGGTCGTGTGCGAGACGGCCATCCAGGGGATAGTTACTTGTTAACAATCGTCGTCGTTCGAACGGGGATGTCAGCGTCGACCAACAGCCCCGAGCGGTACTCCCGCCCGGGGCAGACGACGGGGAGACGACTCGAACTCTGGATACGGCCCGGCGCTCGCGACGACGAAGCCAGTCGGCTCGTCACGCGGGCACGGGCGCTCAAATCGGAAGGGGAGGTCGAGAGGGTCGAGGTCCGCGAGTGGGACACACACCAGGACCTCTCCTCGCGCCTGCACAGCCACCGCGAACGGGAGGAACGGGTGGCGCTCCAGACGTTCAAGCGCTGGGCGTGGCAACACGGGACCGAACTGGCGGGGTTCGGCGAGCGACGGCGTGCCGGGCGCGGCCGGATGGGTCCCGAGTACGTCACCCAGTGCGTCCCGCGAGTGCTCCTCGCGGAGTACGAGGACGGCGTGCTGGTGAACGTCACCCCCTGTGACCGCGGACGACGGGCGCGGTGTATCTCCGAACGACTCGAACAGTTCGAGGGGAGCGAGTCCCCGACGGAGCTGTCGTCGCGCTCGCGACTCCTCGGCTGACGGGTCGTAGGGGCCTCACTCGCGTGAGGGGTCTCGCGGGGACACCGAGAACGGGTCGGTCTCGCGCCACGACCACCCGGGGAGCCGCGTCTGAAAGCCCGCCGCGAGCGCCGCGTCCAGGTCGTCGACGCCGGCCGCCCCTTCCGTGTGGGTGAAGACGTCCGCGACGTGGAACGTCGCCTGTGCGAGGAGCGCCAGCGGGTGCCCGCCCGCGATGGTCGCTGCGAGTTCACGGCCCAGAATCTCGTCGACGACGAACCCCGGATAGTCGCCCTCGACGTCGATGTCACGGAGAATCGCGACGTAGGCGGCGACGTTGACGGCGCGCTCGCCGTCGGCGAAAACCTCGTCGACCTCGTCCCGGAACTGGTCTTCGGTGACGGGGTCGACGGTGACGCCGAAGACCTCCCCGAGTCGCTCGCGCGTGTCGTTGATGACTTCGACGATGCGGGGGGCCCGCGCTCGCGTCCACTCGTACTCGCGTTCGACCCGGTCGGGGGTGAGTCGCATGGGGGGACGAGGCGACCAGGACACTTCGGGTTTGCGAAGGCTTTTATAACTCGGCGATGTTAGACCCGATTAAGCGGGTTCTCACTGCCTCTTCCCGCACCGCAGTCACGACACTGCACTACTGACCTAGTCGATAATGCACTCTCTCGGGTCTCCCCTCGTCGGCACGCGCTGGACAGAGCGCTCGCCAGCGGAGCCGAGAGGACCGACCGCGGACGGTGAAGAGACAGTCGAGCCCGACCCCGATGCGTCCACAGGATGGGCGAATCGCTCTCAGTTATGAGCTCCGTAGACAAGCAACTCGATCAGTTACAAGCAGAGATCGAATCCGAGCTGCCGGCGGACATCTCGGTCTCGGACGTGAAGTACGAGGGACCGGAACTGGTGGTGTACACCAGACACCCCAAGCAGTTCGCGCAGAACGGTGACCTCATCCGGAAACTGGCCTCGAAACTCCGGAAGCGTATCACGGTCCGACCGGACCCCGACGTCCTCACCACCCCCAGAGAAGCCGAGGCGCAGGTGCTCGACGTCATCCCCGAGGAGGCCGGCGTCACCTCGCTGGACTTCCACGAGGACACCGGCGAAATCGTCATCGAAGCCGAGAAGCCCGGGATGGTCATCGGCCGCCACGGCTCGACCCTCCGAAAGATCACACAGGAGGTGGGCTGGACGCCCGAGGTGGTCCGTACGCCGCCCATCGAGAGCGCGACGGTGTCGAACGTCCGCAACTTCCTCAAGCAGGAACGAGAGGAGCGCCGGTCCATCCTCGAGCGCGTCGGGCGGCAGATCCACCGCCAGGAACTCTCGAACGACGAGTGGGTCCGGATCACCACGCTCGGCTGTTGCCGCGAGGTGGGTCGGGCCTCGTTCATCCTCTCGACGCCCGAGACCCGCGTCCTGATAGACTGTGGTGACAAGCCCGGGGCCGAGGGGGAGGTCCCCTACCTGCAGGTGCCGGAGGCGCTCGGTGCGGGCGCGAACACCCTCGACGCGGTGGTGCTGACCCACGCCCACCTCGATCACTCCGCGCTCATCCCGCTGCTCTTCAAGTACGGCTACGACGGCCCCATCTACTGCACCGAACCCACGCGTGACCTGATGGGCCTCCTCACGCTCGACTACCTCGACGTCGCCTCGAAGGAGGGCCGCACCCCGCCCTACGAGTCGGAGATGGTCCGCGAGGCCATCAAACACTGCATTCCGCTGGAGTACGGCGACGTCACCGACATCGCCCCCGACGTGAAGCTCACGTTCCACAACGCGGGCCACATCCTCGGCTCGGCGGTGACGCACTTCCACATCGGCGACGGCCTCTACAACGTCGCGTTCTCGGGCGACATCCACTACAAGGACACCCGGCTGTTCAACGGCGCGGTCAACGACTTCCCGCGCGTGGAGACGCTCGTCCTCGAATCCACGTACGGCGGACGGAACGACTACCAGACCGACCAGGAGGACTCCGAGCGGAAACTGCTCGACATCATCAACGAGACGCACGAGCAGGGCGGGAAGGTCGTCATCCCGGCCTTCGCCGTCGGCCGTTCCCAGGAAATCATGCTCGTCCTCGAGGAGGCGATGCGGAACGACAAGATTCCGAGCATGCCCGTCCACCTCGACGGGATGATCTGGGAGGCCACCGCCATCCACACCACCTACCCCGAGTATCTCCGCGACGACCTCCGCGACCGGATCTTCCACGAGGACGCCAACCCGTTCCTCGCCGAGGAGTTCAACCACATCGACGGCGGCGAAGACGAACGGCAGGAGGTGAAAGACGGCGGCCCCGCCATCATCCTCTCGACCTCCGGGATGATCACCGGCGGCCCCATCATGTCCTGGCTCCGTCACGTCGGCCCGGACCCGGACTCGAACCTCGTCTTCGTCGGCTACCAGGCGCAGGGGACGCTCGGGCGACGCATCCAGAACGGGTGGGACGAGATTCCGGTGAACGACCGCAACGACATGGGCCGGTCGTCGACGCTCACGCTCAAGATGGGCGTCGAGACAGTCGACGGCTTCTCCGGCCACGCCGACCGTCAGGGACTGGAGAACTTCGTGAAGACGATGAACCCCCGCCCCGAGAAGGTGCTCTGTGTCCACGGCGACGAGCGCTCCGTCCAGGACCTCTCCTCGGCGCTGTACCACAACTACAACATGCGGACGTTCGCGCCGAAGAACCTCGAGACGTTCCGCTTCAAGTAGCCGCCCGTCGACGTCACTCGCCGACGCTCCCACCACCGAGACGCGTGGCGTCGCGGTGCGGCCGCCCGTGACGTAGCTCAGCCCGTAATGGTGACTGGACGCTTCGCGGAGAGCGTGGTGTCCAGAGAGGTACTACCCAGGAGTATCTGCTGCACGCCGGAGCGTTTGCGGCCGCCCACGACGATGCCGTCGACGTCGAGGTCCTCGGCAGTGTCGAGGAGTTTCGACACCACCTCGCCACCGAGGGACAGTCGGTCGACGGCGACCCCCTCGCCGTCGAGATACGTGGCCGCCTCGACAGCGGCGTCGACGTCGGCGAACTCGTGCGGCGGCGCGCCCGCGTAGTCCTGGTGGGGGAAGACGTAGCAGACGGTCGCGTGGACGTGCTCGGTGGCGTTCGGCAGGTTCGCGACGTACCGCGCCTGTGCCAGCGCCCGGTCGACGTCGCGGTCGACCGGGACCAGGACGTCGCGCCGGCCCGTGCCGAGTGTGACGGTCCCACCGGTGACCGTGACGGGGCGGTCCGCCGAGAGGACGACGTCCTGAACGGTGCTCCCGAGCAGCACCCGCGTCACCCCCGTTCGTTTCCGTCCACCCATCACAATCTCGTCGGCGTCGCGTTCGTCCGCGGTGCCGATAATCTGCTGTGGGACGCCGCCGGTGTCGACGACTCGTTCGACCGAGACACCCGCCTCCTCCAGACGGTCGGCCGCCGTGGCCGCGCCCTCCAGCGTGGCGAACTCGACGTCTTCGGGACGGTCGAAACGGTTCGGGGGAGCCACGTAGAGGACGGTCGCCTCGACCGGCGTACCGCCGTCGGCGAGGCGAGCGACGTACGTCGCCTGGTGGAACGCCCGGTCCGTATCGCGGTCGACGGGGAGCAGTGCAGAGTACATAACGAACGTACGATATGATTTTTCATTAATGTATCCGGACCACGATTCCCCCCGGGTGAGAACGGACGGCGGGCGGGAACTGTCACGCGCGAGGACGCCGTCGGCCCGTGTCCCGTAAGTTCAAGCCGTGCCCTCGCGGACGAACGGACGCATGCGCCTCGCGCTCATCGCTCACGACGAGAAGAAGCCAGAGCTCATCGACTTCGCCCAGGAACACCAGCACATGCTCGCGGAGTGTGAACTCGTCGCCACCGGCACCACGGGAAAACGACTCCGCGAGGAGACGGACCTCGACGTCGAGCGGAAGCAGTCGGGACCGCTCGGCGGTGACCTCCAGATCGGTGCCGAAGTCGCCGAGGAGACGTGTCACGGCATCGTCTTCTTCCGCGACCCGCTGACGGCACAACCGCACGAGCCCGACGTCTCCGCGCTCCTCCGCATCTGCGACGTCCACGACGTCCCGCTCGCGACGAACCGCGCGAGCGCCGACGCCATCGTCGAAGCGATGACCGACGTGTGAAGAGACAGTACACCTCGGAGTACTGTCTCGACGCGAGATACTTTTGATGTCCGACCCCCTACCTCCGGTATGGTCTCCGGTGGGTCGCACAGCGGGTCGGTCAGAGTCGTACTGCTCGTCGCGCTCCTGGTCGTCTCCGGGACGACCGGTTCCGCGGCGGCCACAGCGCTCCGAACGGACGCGCCGGGCGTGGACCGCTGTTTCCCACCCGACGGCTGGGAGTTCGTCGTCGGCACCGAGGGTCCGCAGATACGGCTCGTCCTCCACCTCTCGCTCCTGCCGGCCGTCTTCGGGGGTGAGAGCGAGAGTGACGGGTCGACGAACACGAGTCGCGCTGACGACACCGACACTGGCACCGCGGCCGGCGCGTTCGGTATCGAGGCCGTCGCGGCGACGGAGACCGCCCAGATCGTCTCGCTGCAGTCCGGCGTCCTGTTCGCGGGCGTCGAGGACGCCTCGGCGTTCCTCGCGGATCCGTTCGCTCCCTTCGCGTTCGTCTTCGACTACCGCCTCACCATCCCCGCGTTCGAGGGGACGATGGCCGACGCCGACTACCACACGGGCGACGTTCCGGTCGAGGGTCCCGTCGAGGAGGCGGCCTGCTCGCGCTGACCGCCAGTCGCGCTCTCGGCCCCCGACTCACGCTCACCCGGTCGGTCGGACGTGAACGCCGACGCCGTCCGGGTCGGTGAGTCGGAGGGAATCACCGTTACGCTCGACGCCACGCCCACCGGCACGGCCGACTGACTCAGCGAGCGCGTCCACCGCCGCTTCGTCGGGGAGGAGGAACTCGAACCACTCGACGCCGCGGTGGTCTCCCGCCGGCGTCCGGCGAGCGTTCCACGTGTTCAGCCCGACGTGGTGGTGGTAGTCACCGGCGGCGACGAACAGCGCACCCTGGTACGACTCCGTCCGGACGTTCAGCCCCAGCGTGTCGACGTAGAACGCTCTCGCGTCCTCGAGCGACGACACTTCGAGGTGGACGTGGCCGAGGTCCGTCCCGCCAGGCAGTCGGTCGGCGCTCGCACCCGTCGCCGCGTCCCGGAGCACGTCGAGGTCCAGCGAGAGCGTGTCCATCTCGACCCGGTCGCCCCGGAACGTCCACTCGTCGCGCGGGCGGTCCCGGTACACCTCGACACCGTTCCCCTCGGGGTCGTGGAGGTACAGCGCCTCGCTCACGAGGTGGTCCGACGCGCCCGAGAGCGAGAACGGCGAGTCGTCGAGACGGGTCAGAACGTCACCCAGCGCCGCCCGGGAGGGAACGCGGAGGGCGAGGTGGAACAGGCCCGCGGCGTCGCGCGGGCGGGCGGGCGCGTCTGGGTCCTCGTCGAGGAGAACCAGCGGGGTGTCGCCCGCCGAGAGCCGCGCCGTGGCGCCAGTGTGGGTGACGTCGAGGCCGAGGGCGTCGCCGTAGAACGGTACGAGGGTGTCGACGTCGCCGACGCGGAGCGCGATTCGGCCGGGGTGCGCCGCCGCGGGCATCGAGTAGGGAGCGTCCGGACGCATACCGCCGTTCGGCGCGGCGGCGTGAAAGGTCAGTCGGCGACGGCCGCGAGGCCACCCCCCGCGTCGGCCGGGCCGAGTCGGGCGTCGAGCACCGGACCGACCACCCCGTTCGGGTTGTGAATCCTACAGGTATAAGAGACGAGACGGTATATCAGCGTCGCATGACGTTTCAGCGTACAGGGAAGAAACCGCCGTCGGTTCACCGCGGCACCGCCGTCGAACGCGCCCACCAGCCCACGAGAGTGGGGCGATGAGTGTAGAGTGGAACGCCGTCGGCGGTGGCTTCGTCTTCTTGCTCATCGGACTCGCCATCGCGGGGGGCATCGGCTACACCGAGTACCGGGACTACCAGATACGCGACGAGTTCCAGGAGACGACAGCCGAGTTCGTGCGCGGGACCGTCGAACGGGACAGGCGGCTACAGGGCGACACCTGGCGGACGGTCTACGTCGCACAGGTCTCCTACGAGTACACGGTCGACGGCGCGCGCTACGAGGGGCGCGAGTCCTGGACGCACGACTCACCGAACGAAGCCGAACGGTCCGTCGAACGGGCCAGCGACCGGTACCCATTGTCCGTCTACTACCACCCCGACACCCCCGACGAGAGCTTCACCAGCGACCCCGGGGAACCCTCGGGCGTACTGCTGGGCGTCGTCTTCGGCGGGATTTTCGTCTATCTGGGTGGGAAGTCCATCCTCAAGGGTGTCAGTGCGGAGGTGGACGCGGAGTGAGGTCCCGGTCGGTCGGTGGGACCGGGTGCGTCCGGCGTGCGTCGAGCGACTGAGGGCGAGTCGACGGCGGGACTCAGTCGACGACCGCTGCAGGGTCGACGACGTCGCCCGCGAGTTCGTCGATGCCGACCCGCTCGCAGTGGTCGTAGAGCGGACACGCCTCGGGGCCGTCGAGACACGCCGGCTTCCGGGCCGAGCAGTACTCCCGTCCGAACTGGATCATCGCGGTGTGGCCGAAGCCGCACTTCTCGGCGGGGACGTCCCGCTCCAGGTGTTCGCGGACGTCCTCGTGGTCGGCGTCGGGCGGTGCCAACCCCATCCGTCGGGCGATGCGGTGGACGTGGGTGTCGACGGGGAAGACGCCGCCGCGCCCCCCCGCGAAGAGGAGGACGCAGTCGGCAGTCTTGGGACCGACGCCCTTCAGCGAGAGGAGCGTCTCGCGCACCACGCCCGGGTCGCTCTCGCGGACGAACCGGTCGAACGCCTCGGTCGAACCGTACTCGTCGAGCACCCACGCCGCCGTCCGGACGATGACCTCCGACTTCTGGTTGTACAGCCCCGCCGAGGAGATGGTCTCGGCGAGTTCGTCCTGTGGCGCCGCCGCGAGGTTCTCCGCCAGTTCGTCGGCGGGTCCGTAGCGCGTCACGAGGCTGTCGTGAGCGGGCTGGCTCGCCTTGTCGGAGGTGTTCTGGCTCAGGATGGTCCGCACGAGGCACTCGAACCCGTCCTGTCCGCCGTAGGCTTTCCGCCAGTACATCGCGCCCAGTTCGTCGACGACGGCCTCCGCGCGCGTACTCGGTTCGCCCTCCGCGTCGGCGTCGAACGTCGCGAACGCGCCGCCGCCCTGCACCCCACCGCTGATGTTCTCGGCGGGTTCGTCTCGCTTCTCGGTCATCGGTCGAGGGGTAGGACTCGGTGGTGCAAAGTGTGACGGCTGTCCCGTCCGCCGAGTAGTCCAGCCACCCACTGAACCCGCTCCTCGACACCTCTCACCGGGAGAACCCTTTTGCCCGGACCGCCCCAAGGTTCGGTATGGCCCTCGAAGCACTCGCAGTGGTCCCCCTCCAGCTAGGACTGGGACTGGGCGTCGCCGCCGTCGGCATCCTCGTCCTCGTCCTCGCCATCGCCACGGTGTGGTCGATGGTCGAGATCGTCGACGCGTACGAGAAGAAGGCGCTGACCGTGTTCGGTGAGTACCGAAAGCTCCTCGAACCGGGTATCAACTTCATCCCGCCGTTCGTCTCGCGGACGTACGCGTTCGACATGCGGACGCAGACGCTCGACGTCCCCAGGCAGGAAGCCATCACGCGCGACAACTCCCCCGTCACCGCCGACGCCGTCGTCTACATCAAGGTGATGGACGCGCGGAAGGCGTTCCTCGAGGTCGACGACTACAAGAAGGCCGTCTCGAACCTCGCCCAGACCACCCTGCGGGCAGTGCTGGGCGACATGGAACTGGACGACACGCTCAACAAGCGCCAGGAGATCAACGCCCGCATCCGCAAGGAACTGGACGAACCGACCGACGAGTGGGGCGTCCGGGTCGAGTCGGTCGAGGTCCGAGAGGTGAACCCGAGTCCCGACGTCCAGCAGGCGATGGAGCAGCAGACGTCCGCCGAACGCCGTCGCCGAGCGATGATTCTGGAGGCGCAGGGTGAACGGCGCTCCGCCGTCGAGACCGCCGAGGGTGAGAAGCAATCGAACATCATCCGCGCCCAGGGCAAGAAGCAGTCGCAGATCCTCGAAGCACAGGGTGACGCCATCTCGACCGTGCTCCGCGCCAAATCCGCCGAGTCGATGGGCGAGCGTGCCATCATCGACAAGGGGATGGAGACGCTGGAGAAGATTGGCGAGGGAGAGTCGACGACGTTCGTCCTGCCGCAGGAACTCTCCTCGCTCCTGGGCCGCTACGGCAAGCAGTTGACGAACAGTGACGTGCAGGAGCAGGCCGGTCTCGACAGTCTGGACTTCGACGAGGAGACGAGACAGATGCTCGGCCTCGACGACATCGACGAGATACTCGGTCAGATCGACGAGGCCGCCGAGATGGACGTCGAGCAGATGGAGAAGGAGGCGGAGGCCATCAAGGCCGGCAACGTCGACGCCGACATCAAGAGCGCCGACGAGGTGGTCGCCGAGGCCGACGAAGGGTCGGCGACGACCGAGGAGGAGGCCATCACCGAAGTCGACACCGACGGCGGCGCACCGGACGAGGGTGACGACGAGGAGATGGAGTTCGACACGAACCTCGAGTCCTGACCCCCGACGCCAACGTTCTCGACTCGACGACGTTCTTGTCAAACAGACATACAAAATCTCGTCGCTGAGAGCCGAGCCCGAAGCCTTTTCATCGAGAACTCGCCTATCAGTAGTCGAAACATGGCCGACCAGCCCGGTGTCGACGAGGAGAAGCGGGCGACGCTCCGTCGCTTCGCCGCACTCGGGACGGCGACGCCACTGGTCGGCCTCGGCAGCCGGTCCGACGCGGACGCCGACACCGGGACGAGCGAGACGCGGGCGGCGATTCGCGGCTACCTCGCGACGACGCCCGGCGCACACTTCTCGAAGGTCCGCGACGACCTCAAACTCGGCACGGGCGAGACACAGCACCACCTTCGACGGCTGGTCGACGCCGGCGCCGTCGAGACCCGGAAAGACGGCGACTACCGGCGCTACTTCGCCGCCGGACAGTTCTCCGACTTCGAGCAGGTCACGCTGGGGTATCTCCGGCGCGGAACCGCCCGCGGCGTCCTGCTGGCGCTCCTGCGCGACCCGACGGCGACGGGGAGCGACATCGCCGACTCGCTCGACGTCTCGCGAGCGACGGTCAGCACGACGGCGAAGGAACTCGACGCCGCGGGCCTGCTCTCGCGGACCGACGGCTACGCCGTCCGGAACCCCGAGACGGTCCTGACGCTCCTGATTCGGTTCGCGGAGTCGTTCGGCGAGGACGCCGTCGCCTTCGCCGCCGAAGCGGCCGACTTCATCCGGTTCGAACCACGAGCGTGACCGTTCGCGTCGGGAGCGGGCGGGGACGCTCGACAGAGAAGAGTCGCAAGAGCACGTGAGTCGGAGCGGTCGCTCACCGCAGTCTGGGGCCGGGCGTTACCGCGTGACCTTCCAGGTCGTTCCCGACGAGTACCCCCACTTCTCCACCGTGACGTCGAAGTCGCCGTCGAGGATGGCACGCATGTTCGCGCCCACCTCCTTCGCGGAGAGGCCGAGGTCCTTCGCGATGAGTCGGGACTTGAAGTAGGTCTGGTCGCCGGCGTTGGTGCGGAGGTACTGGAGGATGCGCTGCTGTTTCGTCGAGAGGTCGGTCGCGGCCTGGGTCGTGCTCATAACTCCCCTGTGGGGCTCGTTCCCCATAGGGGGTTTGGTACACGCGGTTAACACGCCGCTGTCTGGCGGTTTTCATCGTCGGGCGGGGAGCGAACCGGGTCAGCGACAGGGGTGTGGGGTACGGTCGCCTAACCCTCTCGGCGTCCCGAGCGTCTCGTCGATGAGAGAGTCACCGGACGGGTACAGACGGTCGACGGAGGACGTACCGAGTCAGAAAGTTCTTGTCCGCGCGCGGGTGACTGAGCGCAAATGGGGACCGCGGCGTCGGTCGAGGTGAGCGTCGTCCTTCCAGCGTACAACGAGGAGGACAGCATCGAGGCGACGGTCCAGAAGACGCTCGAGACGCTCGAGGGCTTCCTCGACGGCGGGTACGAGGTGGTCGTCGCCGAGGACGGCTGTGACGACCGCACCCCCGACATCGCTGCTCGACTCGCCGAGTCGGACCCCCGGGTCCGGCACGTCCACAGCGACGAGCGACTGGGTCGCGGCGGCGCGCTCGAGCGCGCCTTCGGAGCCGCCGACGGCGAGGTGCTCGTCTACTTCGACACCGATCTGGCGACGGACCTCCAGCACCTCGAAGAGCTCGTCGAGCGGGTCCGTTCCGGCGAGTACGACGTCGCCACCGGGTCGCGGTGGCTTCCGGGACGGGTCGCGGACCGGCCGGCGAAACGGGGCGTCCCCTCGCGGGGGTACAACGCGCTCGTCCGCATCTTCCTCCGTTCCGGACTGCGGGACCACCAGTGTGGCTTCAAAGCGTTCTCCCGGGAGGCGTTCGAGGTGCTCTCGACGCAGGTGGAGGACAGCCACTGGTTCTGGGACACCGAGATGCTCGTCCGCGCCCAGCGAGAGGGGTTCCGGGTCGCGGAGTTCCCGGTCGAGTGGACGCCGAGGGGCGACACGAAGGTCGACCTCGTCCGCGACGTGTTCGGGATGGGGTCACAGATCCTCCGCACGTGGTGGCAACTGACGGTGCAACCGAGGGTCACCCGGCGCGTGACGCTGACCGCCGGCGGAGTGTTGACCCTGCTCGCGCTGGTGTTGATGACGCAGTACATCGACTTCGGGGCGGTCGTGACCGAGATGCGGCAGGCCGACCCCGTGCTGGTCCTCGTGGGCGCACTCGTCTACGTCCTCTCGTGGCCGCTCCGTGGCCTCCGGTACCGCGACATCCTCGCCGAACAGGGGTACCGAACCAGCGTGGGGTTCCTGACGGGGGCGGTGTTCATCTCGCAGACGGGGAACCTCGTCTTCCCCGCCCGAGCCGGCGACGCCGTCCGGGCCTACGTCGTCAAGATGCGCCGGGGGATTCCCTACCCGTCGGGGTTCGCCTCGCTCGCGGTGGAGCGCGTGTTCGACCTCCTGACCATCACGCTCCTCGCGGGCATCGTCCTCATCGGCTACACGGTGACGGGGCAGACGGCCGAACTCGCCCGGACCGTCACGGGAGCGGAGGGTGCCGGACGCGTCGCGGTGGGCGTCGCGACGGCCGTCGGTCTCGGCGCCATCGTCGCCGTCGCCGCCATCGTCGCGTCGGCCCGGTCGGGGACGAACTTCGTCCGCCGGGCCGTCCACCGGGTCTCGACCGACTCGTACGCCGAGTACGTCGCGGACGTGGTCGAACAGTTCGTCGGCGACGTCCAGCGCGTCGCGGGAACGCGCGGGGGGTTCGGTCGCATCGGCCTCTCGAGCCTCTGTATCTGGACGCTCGACGTCGTGACCGCGGTACTGGTCCTGCGGGCCTTCGACCCCGGGATGGGGTTCGTGACACTCGTCTCCGTCGGCTTCTTCGCCGTCAGCGTCGGCAACCTCGCGAAGGTCCTCCCACTCTCGCCCGGTGGCGTCGGCCTCTACGAGGGCGCGTTCACCCTGCTGGTGGTCGGTCTCACCGGCGTCGGCTACCCGCTCGCACTCGGTGCCGCCGTCCTGGACCACGCGGTCAAGAACCTCGTCACCGTCGTCGGCGGCGTCGCGTCGATGCTGGCGCTCAACGTCTCGTTGACGACTGCCGTCGACCAGGGCCCCGGCGGAAGCGACGTCGACGTCGACGCCGTCCAGGACGACTGACGACTAGCCCCGGTAGTGGTCGCTTAGGAACGGCCCGGCCGCCGCTGCCACCGCCGCCTCGAGTGCGTCGGTCCGCGTCAGTCGGCCGGCAGTGAAGGCCCCGGCCGCCCCCTGCTTCTTCGCCACGTCGTCGGTGCCGAGTACGTCGTCCATCACGGGGCCGAGTTCCTCACCCGCACGGAGTCGGGCGGCGACAGCGTCGGGGAGCGGGAGGGTCGGGCCCCCACCGCAGGCGAGTCGCTCCCCATCGGTCACCGCGGCCCACATGACGAGCGCGAGGCCGCCGCCGACGAGTTCGACGTCGGGAGCGAGGGGGTCGGCGTCGGTGCCGAGCGCCTCGCCCGCGCCGTCGACTGCCTCCCCGACGGGGGCCACCCCGCCCTCGATACCCACCGCGAGGTCGTACCCCGCTTCCCCGTCGTCGGGCACTGCGTGGCCGTCGCTCTCGAAGGCGCGTCGCGCCCGTGTGACTGCTCCCCGACGCGTCTCGGCGTGGCTGAACGGCTGTTCGCTCACGCCGGAGTCGATGACGCGCGCCTCGACCGTCGCGCCGTCGAACACCCGCGCCGTCGCGTCGCGTTTCACCGGGTTCCCGCTACCGACCACGATTCGCATACCCGACGCTGCGGCGGCGAGTGGTAAAACCGACACGTTCCCTCCCGGATCCGGTGACGGGACCGTCGACCGACCGAACCCGTCGGCCGAGTGCAATATATAAATGTGCGGTAACACGTGTCGTGATCGGTCGATTCGGGGCGATTCTCACAGAGATACGAACGAGATGCGACAAGTTTATATAATACCGCTCCGTCGTCGAGTTAACAGACTGCTCCGGCCTTTTCGCGGACGCCACGGACGCCGGGAGCACCTGCCGTCGTATCCATGAGCGAGAAATCATACGGACGAACACGGCTGCGAGGCGCACCGCGCGAGCGAACGAGCGAGACCGAGACCGAGACGACCGGTGACGAACTGACCTGCCCCGAGTGCTCGGGGAATGTCGTCACCGACGACGAGCACGGCGAGACCGTGTGCGAGGAGTGTGGGCTGGTCATCACCGCCGACTCGGTCGACCGCGGCCCCGAGTGGCGCGCGTTCGACGCCCGCGAGAAGGACCAGAAATCCCGCGTCGGCGCGCCGACCACGAACACGATGCACGACAAGGGTTTGTCGACGAACATCGACTGGCGCGACAAGGACGCGTACGGCAACTCGCTGGGCGCGCGCCAGCGCCAGAAGATGCAGCGCCTCCGCAAGTGGAACGAGCGGTTCCGCACGCGGGACTCGAAAGAGCGCAACCTCAAGCAGGCACTCGGCGAAATCGACCGCATGGCGAGCGCCCTCGGCCTCCCGGACAACGTCCGCGAGACGGCGTCGGTCATCTACCGCCGTGCCCTCGGCGAGGACCTCCTCCCCGGCCGCTCCATCGAGGGCGTCTCGACCGCATGTACGTACGCCGCCGCGCGGATGGCCGGCGTCCCGCGGTCGCTGGACGAAATCGCCGAGGTCTCCCGCGTCGAGAAGAGCGAGGTCGCCCGCACCTACCGCTACGTCTCCCGCGAACTCTCCCTCGAGGTCAAACCCGCCGACCCCGAACAGTACGTCCCCCGGTTCGCCTCTGAACTGGGCCTCTCCGACGAGTCGAAGATGCGCGCCCGCCAGCTCCTGCAGAACGCCAAGGAGCAGGGCGTCCACTCGGGCAAGTCCCCGGTCGGCCTCGCGGCCGCCGCAGTGTACGCCGCCTCCCTCCTGACCAACGAGAAGACGACGCAGGCCGCCGTCAGCGAAGTCGCCGACATCTCCGAGGTGACCATCCGGAACCGGTACCACGAACTGCTGGAAGCCGAAGAACAGATCGGACTGGCCTGAGTCGCCGCACGGGTCACCACACAGGGCGACACGCCGTCGATGTCTCCCCGTCGGTCCCGGCCGCGAGTACCTACCGTCGGCCGTCGACCCAAAAGCCTACTAGTCCCGCCGCCGTCCATCGGCCGATGCGGACCGAGCACGTCCTGCGCGTCGGCGACAGTCGGGCGTCGACACTGGTCGACGAGAGCGTCGACCTCGTCGTCACCTCGCCGCCGTACCCGATGATCGAGATGTGGGACGAGCAGTTCGCCGCCCAGTCACCCGCTGTCGAGCGGGCGCTCGACGCGGAACGAGGGGACGACGCGTTCGACGCGATGCACGCGCTCCTCGACGCGGTGTGGGACGAGGTCGAACGCGTCCTCCGACCGGGCGGCGTCGCCTGCGTGAACGTCGGCGACGCCACCCGGTCGCTGGGCGGAGCGTTCCAGTGTTACCCGAACCACGCGCGGGTGACGCAGGCGTTCCGCGAGCGGGGCTTCACGTCCCTGCCGACCGTGCTCTGGCGGAAGCCGACCAACCGGCTGACGAAGTTCATGGGGTCGGGGATGCTCCCGACGAACGCGTACGTCACGCTCGAACACGAACACGTCCTCGTCTTCCGGAAGGGGTCACGGAGACGGTTCCCGCCGAAGGACGAGTCGCGCTACGAGAGCGCCTTCTTCTGGGAGGAGCGCAACCGCTGGTTCTCCGACCTCTGGGAACTCCCCGGAACGTCGCAGGCGCGGGAGGGCGACGGCCGCGACCGGGCCGGGTCGTTCCCGCTCGACCTGCCGCTCAGACTCGTCCGGATGTACTCGACGTACGGTGACCGCGTCTACGACCCGTTCGTCGGGACGGGAACGACGACGCTGGCGGCGATGCTCGCCGGGCGCGACTCCGTCGGAACGGAACTCGAGGCCGACCTGCTGGACGGGGTCGACGCCCGCCTCGACGACGTGCCCGCGCGGGCCACCCGGCGACTCGACGCACGCCTCGAACGACACCGGGCGTTCGTCCGCGAGCGCGACGAACCGTTCGCGTACGAAGCCGTCCACTACGACTTCCCGGTCGTGACGAAACAGGAGCGCCACGTCCGCTTCTACGACGTGACGGGCGTCGAGTCGACCGGGAGCGAGCCAGGGGAACGACGATACGTCGTGTCGTACGAGCCACGGTGACGGGGACGCGTCGAGCCCGTCGGGAGGGACGAGACGACCGACGGCGGCCCGCCGGAGCCCAGGGGGCGACGGCAGACGAGAGACAGACACGGGGACGACGGGCGGCTGACACCGTATCCGGACACTTAAGCGGGCGGAGCGTCCTCTCTCTGAGAGACGCAATGTCGAACTCACGCCGCCGCGCGTTCGTCGCGGCTCTCGTCGCGATTCTCGGCGCGACTGTCGGCGTCGCCGGGACCGGTCACGCGTACCTCCGCGAGTGGCGACGCGCAGTCGCGTGGTTCACCTTCGTCCTCGGCGCCGAACTGGTGTTGCTCTCGGTGTTCACCGACCCCGCGACCATCGCCGGGTCGGAGTCGTCGCCGATGACCGTCTCGGCGGTTCTGGCCACCGCCTCGGCGCTCCCCTCGGCCGTCACGGGGCCGCTGCTCGTCCTGCTCGTGCTGAGTGTCGTCGACGCGTACCGCCTCGCACTCGCGAAGCGGAGCGTCGGCGAGAACGCGGGGCCGTCGTGTCCGTACTGCGGACAGGAGGTCGATCCCGAACTCGACTTCTGTCAGTGGTGTACGGGACGGTTCGAGACGGCGCCGGCAGAGACGGAGACGGCCGAACCGCGCCCCGCGAGCCACGACCACGGCTCGCGGCAGTAGCCGTCGACGGCTCCCTCACTTCTCGATGATTGACTCCTCGACCGCCTCGCCGAAGTGTCGGGCGGTGTCCTCGTAGTACACGAGCACCTCGTCGCCGGCTTCGAGGTCCGTCACGGCTTTCCGGCCCTCGCGGGTGTGGACCTTGATGGTCTCGGCGTTCTGGAGGAGCGTCTCGATGCGGTCCTCACCGTCTGCGGTTTCGAGCCGTGCCTGCACGCGGAACATAGGCCGCTTCTCGATTTTGCAGCGGCCGACGATGGCCTCGCGGGTGTTCCCGTCCGCGTCGACGACCTGCACCTCGTCGCCGCTCTGGAGTTCGGCGAGGTAGCGCGTCCCGCCGTCGGGAGCGCGCACGTACGCGTGGACGGCCCCGGCGTTCACCCGGAACGGGCGGGAGGCGACGTACGGCGACTCGGCCGTCTCGGCGTGGACGAAGAACAGCCCCCGCGACATCGACCCGACGAGCATCCCCTCGTCGTGGTCCATGAGCGACCCGGTGTCGACGCAGACGCGGTCGGCCATCCCGGTCGGCTCGATGGTCGTCACCTCGGCCCACTGCAGGTCGAGGTGTTCCCGCTCGGCGGCGTCGCGCACCTCACACGTCCGGCGAATCTCGTCGGGGTCGTCGCTGTCGATGAGGACGGAGTCGGCGCCCTGTTCGAGCGTCTCGAACGCCGTTTTGGCTTCCTCGGCGGTCGTGACGCCCGCGACGAGTTCAGTCTCGTCGCCGATGCGGGCGATGAGGTTCTCCAGCGGGATGATGGTCCAGTCCTCGCCGACGACGATGGTGTGGTCGGCCTCGCGGGCGGCCTCCTCGGCGAACGTCTCGTACTCCTTCGAGAGGATGCGCACGTACGCCCCCTGCGCGTGGTGGTCGGTCCGGCGGAGCGCCGTGAGGTCCGCCGACCCCGAGAAGTCGTTCGGGAGGTCGACGGTTCCGTCGCCCTCCGAGTCCTTGCCGACGAAGTACGCATCCGCCTCGGGCGGCGTCTCGTCGTCACCCTCGGCGTCCATCACGTGGACGTCCGTGTCGGTTCTGAACGCCGCCACCTTCACGCTCCCGAGGTCACGCACGCGGCCGACGTCGCTCTCGTCGACGAGCACCCAGTCGACACCGGCCTCCAGACCGGCGGTGATGCGCCGTTTCCTCGCCTCCCAGTCGCCGACGCTGTCGTCGGCTTTGAGCCAGACGCTCCGTGTCATGGCAGAAGCCACTCGATGGGCGGGCTTGAACGTGGCGAATCCGACATCCAGCGGTGCCACGCGGGCGGTGTCCAGCGGGAGTCCCGGGCTACACCACCGGGCCAGCGGGAGTCCCGGGCTACGCCACCGGGCCACCGGTGAGTCGTTCGACCAGCGGCCGGGTGACGCACGTGACGCGGTACGCCCGTTCGCCGTTCTCGTACACCGAGAGCGGCGGGGCCGCCTCCCGGTAGCGGTACACCTCGGTGCGGAGCAGGTCGTCCTCGAACCGCGTGGTCGTCGCCGGGAGGAAGTCGGCTATGTCCACGACGGCGTACTCGTCCCAGTCGGTGTCCCGCACCGGCGGCGGGAGTGGTGTCGACGCGCGCTGGCGCATCAGAACACCTGGAGACCGCCGTCGACCCACAGCGTCTCGCCCGTCACGTAGCCGGCGTCGTCGCTCGCGAGGAAGAGGTACGCACCGGCGACGTCTTCGGGGTCGGCGGCCCGACCGAGCGGAACGTGTTTAATGACCTCGCCGGCGCGGACCTCCCGGGGGGCGCTCTCGGACCACCCCTCGCTGATTTCGGTGGCGACGTGTCCCGGGGCGACGGCGTTGACGCGGATGCCGTGGTCCGCGAGTTCGAGCGCCGCCCCCCGCGTGATCATCTTCACACCTCCCTTCGTCGAGTCGTACTGCACGTGGTCGAACTGGGCGAGTTCCGCGCTGATGGAGGCCGTGTTGACGATACACCCCTCGACACCGCGGTCGATCATGTCCTGCGCCGCGACCTGCGTCCCGTAGAAGACGCCCTTCGCGTTGACCTCGTGGAGACGGTCGAAGTCGTCGGGGTCGAGGTCGAGGATGTTCCCCGGGCGGAAGATGCCCGCGTTGTTCACCATGACGTCGACGCCGCCGAACTCGCCCGCGACGTCGACCACGGTTTCGATGTCCTCGACGGCGGAGACGTCCGTCCCGACGTACCGGCCCACGCCACCGGCCTGGTCGACGAGTTCGTGCGTCGGGCGCTCCGCGTCGGGGTCCTTCGGGTCGGGGCGGACGTCGGCGTTGACGACGGTGGCACCCGCCTCGCCGAACCGCCGGGCGACGGCACGGCCGATTCCCGAGGAGCCACCGGTGACGACGACTGTCGTGTCCGCGTAGTCGTACGAGAGCTGAGACATGTGTCTCTCGCTACGGCGAGCCGCGACAAAAGGAACGGTGTCGGGGAGGGGTGACGGGGACGGACCGGTCGGCCGGTCAGTGCTCCCAGCGCGCGACAGTCGCCGTCACGTCCGAGTTCGGACTCGACCAGACCACGCGGACGGTCGTGCCGACGAACGTCTCGCTCGTCGCGACGTAGATGGTCGTCCCGGCGTCGACGGTGGTCCCGGACGCGAACGCGTTGGTCTCGGTGAGGCCCGCGCTGGTAGGGTCGGCGTCGTCGAGGGCGCCGACGCCGTTCGGGTCGCCGTAGGAGGCGCCGTCGCTCGAAATGCCGATGGAGACCGAACTCGAGACGTTCAGTTCGTCGGCCCGGACGGCGTCCCCACCCTCGTGCGTGACGTTCAGCCCCGTCGACCCGTTGAACTCGAACGAGAACTGTGCCTGTGGCGCCGACTCGGAGACCTGGTCACCGAGTCCCAGCACGAACGTCCCGATGACGGCCGCGAGGACGACTGTGATGGCGACCATCAGGACGACCCCGATGACTGGCGAGACGGCGCGTCTCTCTCCGAGGAAGGTTCCGAGATTCATTGGTGCGACGAACCCACCGGCGACCGGACCGCCCTCGACTCGACCCGTCCGCTCGGTGACCGTCGGTGGACCGCGTCGGTAACCAATCGGTAAAAAGATGACTGCGGAGGAATCAGGCGTGATTCCGAGTTGCCGTCGAGGCGACGCCGCGCGGGCAGGGGAGGGGTCGAGCCCGGTCGTCTACGCCTCGGCGCCGGCCTCTTCCGACAGGTCGGCGACGTCGAGCGCCTCGTCCGCCGAGGCGTCGTCGTGGATGATGGCCGAGACGGCGCGCGTAATCGCCTCGGGGTCGTCGTGCTGGAAGATGGAGCGGCCCATCGAGACGCCGGCGGCACCGCCGTCCATCGCCCCGCGGACGTTCTGGACGGTCTGTCGGTTGGTTCCCTTCGCGCCCCCGGCGATGACCACCGGCAGGCGGGTGGACTCGACGACGTGGCGGAAGGAGTCGGCGTCGCCGCTGTACGCGGTCTTGACGACCTCCGCGCCGAGTTCCTCCGCGAGGCGGACGGCGTGGCCGAGATACTCCGCGTCGTGTTCGGGGTCCTCCCCGCCGAGGTTGGCGCCGCGGGCGTACGCCATCGCGAGGACGGGTACCCCGTACTCGCTCGCGACTTCGGTGACGCGCGCGAGTTCCGATATCTGGTCGGGTTCGTAGTTCGAGCCGACGTTGATGTGGAACGAGACGGCGTCCGCGCCGGCGCGGAGCGCCTCCTTCACCGTGCCCGTGTGGCGTTTGTCGTTCGAGTCCGGGCCGACGCTGGTGGAGGCGTTCAGGTGGACGATGTAGCCCGCCCCGTTCTTGTTCGGGTGGACGCGCGGGGCGATGCCCTTCTGCGTCAGGACGGCGTCGGCGCCGCCGCGCGTGATGCTGTCGATAGTCGCTTCGATGTCTTTCAGTCCCTTGATCGCTCCGAGCGTGATGCCGTGGTCCATCGGGACGATGAGGTACTTGCCCCGTGTCGAGATGCGGTCGAGTCGTGCAGTGATTCCGGCGTCCATGGTTGTAGTGTGAGAATCTGTGGCAATCGGTGGTTATGTGCGTTCCGTTTGCGGTTTCGATTGCGCGGTTTCTCGGCCCCTGCGCGCACCCGCTTTCAACTCGCGCGCCTTCTCTTCGAGACGACGGGCCGTCTCCGCGGCCGGTGCGTCGTTCTCGTACCCCCCGGCCACGATGTCGACGAGCGCGGAGCCGACGATGACACCATCGGCGCCGGCACGAACGACGCGTTCGGCGTGCTCGCCGGTCTTGATGCCGAAGCCGACGGCCTTCGGGACGTCCCACTCGGTGAGGCGGGCGAGCGACTCGTTGGTCTGTGAGGAGACGTCGTCGCGCGCGCCCGTCACCCCGAGGCGCGCCTGGACGTAGACGTAGCCCGACACCTGCTCCATGATGCGGCGGAGTCTGTCGCCTCTCGTGGTCGGCGCGACGATGAATATCAGGTCGAGACCGAACTCGTCGCACGCCGCGCGCAGGTCGTCGGCTTCCTCCGCCGGGAGGTCCGGGACGACGAACCCCTCGAGACCCGCCTCGGCGGCGCGTTCGACGAACGCGCGCGGGCCGGGGGCGCCAGTCTCGTGTCTCCCGAACTGGTAGATGAGGTTGTAGTAGGTCATGCAGACGAGCGGCACGTCGACGTCTAGCTCCTCGACGAACTCGAAGAACCGCGTCGGCGTCATCCCTCCGTCGAGCGACCGGACGATGGCCTGCTGGATGGTCGGCCCCTCGGCGATGGGCTCCGAGAACGGCAGGCCGAGTTCGATGATGTCCGCGCCGCCGCGCGCGAGCGCCTCGACGTACTCGACGGAGCGCTCGTAGTCGGGGTCGCCCGCCGCGAGATACGGGATGAACGCGGGGCCGTCCGCGAAGGCGTCCTCGATACCCGACATCACAGCCCCCCGACGAACATGTCCATATCCGGCGCGTTCGGGACGTCGCGCTCAGCCGTCTCCTCGATGACCGTCTCCAGGTCCTTGTCGCCGCGCCCCGAGACGTTCACGACGGTGAGGTCGCCGACCCGGTCGGCGTGTTCCTCGAGGAAGCCGAACGCGTGTGCAGTCTCCAGCGCCGGGATGATACCCTCGGTCTGTGAGAGGCGGTGGAACCCCTCGAGCGCGGCGTCGTCGTCGACGTTCACCGGCGTGACGCGGCCGATGTCGACGAGGTGGGCGAGTTCCGGCCCGACGCCCGCGTAGTCGAGTCCCGACGAGACGGAGTGCGACTCCATGATCTGTCCGCTGGAGTCCTGCAGGAGCTTCGTCCGGGCGCCGTGGAGGACGCCCTCGTGTCCCGTCGACAGCGACGCGGAGTTGGGCGCGACGCCCGCCTCCTCGTCCACCTCGAGGGAGGAGCCGCCGGCTTCGACGGCGAACAGCGTCACCTCCTCGTCGTCGACGAAGTGAGCGAACAGTCCCATCGTGTTCGAACCGCCGCCGGCGCACGTCATCACCGAGTCGGGGAGGCGACCGGCCTGGTCGCGGACCTGCCGGCGGACCTCCTCGCTGATGACCGCCTGGAAGTCCCGCACCATCGAGGGGAACGGGTGCGGACCGACCACGCTCCCGATGACGTAGTGGGTCGTCTCCACCGTCGTGGCCCAGTCGCGCATCGTCTCGGAGATTGCCTCCTTCAGGGTGCCCCGGCCCACGGTCACGGGGTTGACCTCGGCGCCGTTGATGCGCATCCGGAAGACGTTGGGCCGCTGGCGGTTGATGTCGCGTTTGCCCATGTAGATTTCACAGGGCATGTCGAGGTGGGCGGCGGCCATCGCCGTCGCCGTCCCGTGCTGGCCGGCACCGGTCTCGGCGATGATGCGCTCCTTGCCCATGTACTTCGCGAGGAGCACCTGTCCGAGGGCGTTGTTGAGTTTGTGCGCTCCGCCGTGGAGGAGGTCCTCGCGCTTGAGATACACCTCCGTCCCGTAACGCTCGGAGAGTCGGTCGGCCCGCTGGAGCGGTGTCGGCCGCCCGCCGAAGTCGCGCAGTCGCGCCCGGAACTCGTCCATGAAGCCGTCCTCGTTCTCAAGGACGTACCGCTCGTACGCGTCTGTGAGTTCTTCGATGGCCGGCATCAACGCCTCCGGCACGTACTGTCCACCGTAGTCGCCGAACTTCCCGTTCGTGTCCGTGCTCATTGTGTCGTCTCGGTGTCTGTCGTCTCTGTCGCGTCCGTCCGCTCGCTGCGGACGAACCGTTCCGTGTTCGTTCTCACGTCACCGTCCATGATGGCACTACCGATGAGGAGCGCGTCGGCGCCGGCCCGCCGCATCCGTCGAGCGTCCGCCGCAGTCGTCACGCCGCTCTCGGCGAGGAGGGTCACGTCGTCGGGTACTTCGTGTGCCACCCGTTCGAAGGTCCCCAGGTCGACCTCGAGACGCGCGAGGTCCCGGTTGTTCACGCCGACGAGTTCCGCACCCGCGTCGAGCGCGTCGCGGAGTTCCGCGCGCGAGTGAACCTCGACCAGCGGCTGGAACCCTCGAGCCGTCGCCGCGTCGACCATCGCCGAGAGGTCCTCACCGAGGAATCGTGCGATGAGCAGGACGAGGTCGGCCTCGACGACGTCGAGTTGAGCCTCTTGCAGGAGGAAATCCTTCCGGAGGACGGGGACGTCCACTGCGTCACGGACCCGCCGGAGCGCGTCGGGAGAGCCACCGAAGTGGGCCGGTTCGGTCAGCACCGAGAGCGCTGTCGCGCCGCCAGCGACCATCTCGCGGGCCACCTCGACCGGGTCGGTCTCGACGTGTCCGTCGGTGGTCGGACTCGTCGGCTTCACCTCCGCGACGATCGGGACCCGTCCCGCCGCCTCGGCAGCCGTGACCGCGTCGGGGAACGACCGCGCCTCGACGGAGAGGCGGTCGGTCCCCCCGGAACGCTCCCGCGCGGCCTCGAGAATCGAGCGCACCGCGGGAGCCATCTCCTCGCCAGTATCGTTCATCAGTGTACACTGATGGACTGATTTGTTCATAAGGCTTGCGGGACGCGGCGACGGGACGGACCGGGAGCGCCACGAGGAAGACGGGGTTGAAGACACTCCGGTGTCGACGCTGTGGTATGGACCCGGATGCAGCGACGGACGCGGGTATCTTCGCCCGTGCGTTCGACGACTGTGTGGTCGAACTCGGCGTCGCGAGCGGCCGCGTCGTCGGCGTCTCGTTCCCCGACGACGTCCCCGACGACGCCGCGAGCGACCACCCGCTCCTCGACCGTGTCGCGGCGTATCTGGCCGGCGAGCACGACCACTTCGACGACGTCCCGGTGGCGCTCACGGTGCCGACGGCGCAGCGGTCGGTGCTCGAGGCGGTGCGGAACGTTCCGTACGGGGAGACCGTCTCCGTCGAGCGACTCGCCCGCATCGCCGGTTTCGACCCGGAGGACGACGAGGACCGCCGGACCGTCGAGACGGCGCTCCGTGAGAACCCCGTCCCGCTGTTCGTCCCCGACCACCGGGTCGAGGGGACAGGTGCGACGCCGGAACGGGTGGCTCGGCTGTTCCGCTCGCTCGAGTCGTCCTGACGCCCTCACTCGACGTGAGCGAAGGTTCTTCCGTGAGACCGGGGCCACCGGTCGTATGCGCTGAGACCGACTCCGGGACGGGCCGCGACGCGACGACACCCCCTCTCGGAGCCGCTGCTATCGTCCGTTAGCACCCTGTCCTATTTCGGACGTGGCAACTGTTCTCCACTCCGCGTACCACGCCTAGTCGACGCCGACGCCCTCGTGGACGAGAAACTCCAGCGCGTTCACCAGGTAGTGGGCGACGACGACGACGAGGAGGCTGCCGGTGAGGACGAACGCGGCCGCCAGGACGAACCCGAGGACGCCGGTGACGACGACGCCGGCAGGCCCCTGTGCGCCGTGGCCGAGAGCGAAGGCGACGGACGAGAGCCCGGCGAGGAGCCACGGCGAGACGCCGAACCCCACGGAGAAGACGCCGACGAGCACGCCGCGGAAGAGGAGTTCTTCGAACCCCGCGATGACGGGGAGGACGAGGAGCAAGAGGACGGCCCAGCCGCCGATGGTGTCGGGGGCGAGTGCCTCGCGAAGCCCCTCGTCGGCACCGATGCCGAGTCTGTCTCCGACGGACGCACCGACCTCGTTGGCCACGTAGAGCGCGGTTCCCAGCAGGACCCCCACGCCGAGTGTCGACGCCGAGAGCACCGGCTCCGAGACGCCGAACGCCGCGGTCGGTATCTGGGTGAACCAGGCACCGGCGAGGAGCAAGAGTCCGAACGCACCCTGTGAGACGGCGACGTTAGCGAGGAGCGCCATCGTCGAGAGCTGCGGCGTCGCGCGTGTCCCGTCGGCCCAGTCGTCGGATGTCGGCGGGTCGACGACGCGGTTCGAGAGCGACACGTGGACCTCCGCGACGGCCGGGTCGACCGACCCCGGCCGGGGCCGCGGCCGGTCGGTCCGCGAGACGGCGTCGTCGCTCACGGCGGCCTTCGACGCGTGGGCGAGGAGGAGAAGCAGGGCGAGGACGACGCCCGCGAAGCCAGCGAACGTCGCCCAGTCGGGCATCTACTGCGGGCTCGGGCTCGAGGGGCCGCGGACGCCCTTCTTCGGGAGCGCAGAGCCGGTGATGGTCTTGAGCCGGTCGACCAGCGAGTCCTTCTCGGGTTCGCCTTCGAGGGCGACGTCGAGCACCTCGCTGATGTGCGAGACCGGGATGATCTCGATCATCTCCTTGTACTCGTCTTCGATCATCACGTCCTGCTCGTTCGCCGCGGGGATGATGACCCGTTCGCAGCCGGCCTTCGCGGCGGCTTCGATCTTGTGCGTCACGCCGCCGACGGGGAGGACGTCGCCGCGGACCGAGAGCGACCCGGTCATCGCGAGCGCCTGGTCGACGGGGATGTCCTCCAGCGCCGAGATGACAGCCGTCGCCACCGTGATGGAGGCGGAGTCGCCGTCGACGCCCTGCTGGCCGGTCTGGACGAACTGCACGTGGACGTCCATCTCCGAGAGGTCCTGGTCGGAGAACTTCTTGATGATGGCGGAGACGTTCTGGACCGACTCCTCGGCCATCTCCTTCAGCTGGCCCGTGGCGATGACCTGGCCGGGACCCTGCGAGGGCGTCACCTCGGCCATGACGGGGAGCATGATGCCGGAGTCCTGTCCCATGACGGCGAGGCCGTTGACACGGCCGGTGACGAAGCCCTCGTTGACGGAGAGCTCGTAGTCCTTGCGCCGCTGGATGTACTCGTCGGCGATCTGCTGCTCGATGGAGCGGGCGCGACCCTTCGCCTGGAGGACGTGGTCGCGCGTCGTGTTCTCGGCGTCCTCCGAACGGGCGATGTCGCCCGCGACGCGGACGAGCCCACCGAGGTTCCGGAACTCGAGGGTGAGGTGACCCTTCCGACCCGCACGACGGCGGGCCTCGAGGATGACCTCCTCGACGGCGTTGGCGGTGAAGTGCGGCAGGCGGCCGTCCTTCGCGACCTCCTGGGCGACGAACCGCGCGTACTTGCGCCGCATCTCGGGGGAGTCCTCGATGGTGTCGTCCATGTACACCTCGTACCCGTAGCCCTTGATTCGCGAGCGGAGGGCCGGGTGCATGTTCTCCATCGCGTCGAGGTTCCCGGCGGCGACCATGACGAAGTCCGTCGGGACGGGTTCGGTCTGGACCATCGCGCCCGAGGAGCGCTCGGACTGGCCCGTGATACCGAACTCACCCTCCTGGATGGCCGTCATCAGGTGCTGCTGGGACCGGATGTCGAGGGTGTTGATCTCGTCGATGAACAGCACACCCTTGTTCGCCTTGTGGATGGCGCCGGGTTCGACGCGGTCGTGGCTCGGCGTCTCCATCCCGCCGGACTGGAACGGGTCGTGGCGGACGTCGCCGAGCAGCGCGCCGGCGTGCGCGCCCGTCGCGTCCTCGAACGGCGCGGTCGTCTGGTCGTTGTTGTTGACGATGAGGTTCGGAATCATCGCGTCGCCGCTCCGCGACCCGTAGCGGAACGCGAGGTAGATGATACCCGCCGCGAGGATGCCGAGCAGAATCTGTCCGGCGATGATGAGCGAGTAGCCGAGGACGATGGCGATGATGATCCACATCAGGAAGGAGCGCATCTGGTTCCGCTTGCGCGCCTCCTCCTTGTGCGCCTCGACGATCTGGTCGCCCTTGCCGGACGGGACCGTCCGCACCTTGGGCTTGTTCCCGTCGTCGGGGTTGTGGTAGACGAGGACGTCCTGCAGTTCCTCCTTCGGGAGGAGCTCCGACATCGCCTTCGCCAGCATCGACTTCCCGGTCCCCGGCGACCCGATCATCATCACGTGACGGCGCTGCTTCGCGGCCTTCAGGATGACGTCTCGGGCGTGTTCCTGTCCGATGACCTGGTCGACGAGGCGGTCAGGTACCTCGATTTCTTGCGTCGAGCCGATTCGGAGTCCGCCGAGGAGGTCGTCCTCGGAAGGGTTCTCCTCGATGGTGGCTTCCCCGTCGACTTCGACGTCGACGGCGCTCCCGAGGTCGTCGAGGTCGTCGACGGTCTCTCTGTCTCTCTCGTCCGACCCGTTCCCGTGCTCGCGCCGTGGGGCGTCCGCACCACCGCGGTCTGTGGGCTCCTCCCGGTCGGGGGAGTCGCGCGACGTCCCTTCGGAGGGGGGCGAGTCGGGGTGGTCTTCACTCCCTCGTTCCGGGGGAGTTTCGTCAGATTCCATGTCGTTGCTCATAGAAGCGTTGCTACTCTGAAACAGGGGTGCGCGACTGATATACTTTCTCCCCGGTGGCGCCCGAATCGCATCAGCCAAACCCACACGTAGACTGGCTCTACGACGGAAATACGGCGTCTGAGCCGACTCGTGGGCTTTATAAAAGGTGCCCGTGAATCACTCCCCCATGCGGGGGTTCTACATCGGACGGTTCCAGCCGTACCACAACGGCCACCACAGGATGGTCGAGGAGATCGCGCGGGAGGTCGACGAGCTCGTGCTCGGCATCGGCTCTGCGGGCGACTCCCACTCGCCGCGGAACCCCTTCACCGCCGGCGAGCGGGTGATGATGGTCACCAAGTCCGTCGCCGAGTTCGACATCGTCAGCTACGCCGTCCCCATCGAGGACCTCGACCGGAACTCGGTGTGGGTGAGCCACGTCCAGTCGATGTCGCCGACGTTCGACGTGGCGTACTCGAACAATCCGCTCGTCATTCAGCTGTTCCGGGAGGCGGGCGTCGAGGTGCGCCAGTCGCCGATGTTCAACCGCGACGTCCTCGAGGGGACCGAACTCAGAGAGCGGATGCTCTCGAACGGGGACTGGCGCCCGCTGGTCCCCGACCCGGTCGTCGACATCGTCGAGGAGATCGACGGCATCGAGCGCATCCAGCGCGTCTCCGAGAGCGACTCGAACGGCGGCGACGCGACGAGCGACCCCGAGTGAGATGATCACGCTCAGTTCCGACTTCGGCTCGCCGTACCCCGCGGCGATGCGCGGTGTCCTGCTCTCGGCCGACCCCCAGGTTCGACTGGTCGACGTCGCCCACGACCTCCCCCGACAGGACGTCCGCGCCGCCGCCTTCTGGACCCGGTTCGTCCTCCCGGAGTTCCCCCCCGCGACCCACCTCCTCGTCGTCGACCCCGGCGTCGGCACCGACCGGGCCGCACTCGTCGTTCGCGCGGGCGACCACGCGCTCGTCGCCCCCGACAACGGCGTCGCCCTCCCGGCGGCACGGGCGCTCGCTGGCGGGTCGTCGGTCGAGGCGTTCGTCTACGACTACGACGACCCGGCCTCGAACACCTTCCACGGCCGCGACGTGTTCGCCCCCGCCGCCGCGGCCGTCCACGACGTCCGCGTCGCCGAGATAGAGACACTCGACCGCGTTTCACCGACCGACGAGTACGTCGACTTGACGCTCCCCGAGGCGACGGTCGCGAAGACACGTGACGGGGCGGTCGCTCGCGGCGAGGTGCTCGTCGTCGACGACTTCGGCAACGCCATCACGAACGTCCCGGGGGCGTTCCTCGACGACGCAGAGCGGGTGCGGGTGAACGGCCGGGAGGCCCCGGTGGGCGACTCGTTCGCGTCCGTCGCGGTCGGGGAGCGACTCGTCACCGTCGGGAGCCACGCGTTCGTCGAGTGCGACGTGAACCAGGGCCGGGGCGACGAGGCGTTCGGCCTCGCAGTCGGGGACGAGGTCCGGTTCGAGCGGGTCGCGTAGCGAGTCTGTGACCGACGGTCGACTCCTCTCCCGAGTCCACGAGTGGAGCACACGGGCGGACACGCGAGAGAGCGCCCGGTCCGCCGACGTTCGACCGACGAGCCGACGGCCATACGCGGACGTACGGCGGCACCGGCGACGACTGGCAAACGGATATGTCGCGAGCGAACAGTATCCGGCTTCGAGAGAGGCCGAAGTCGGTGAGGAATGTCAGACGAGAATTACTCGGCCGACGAGGGAGTCTCGGAACTGCCGAGGGAAATCGAACTCTCGACTACGCGAGCGGACCTGAACCGTGTCGCCAGGAGGCTCGGCCTCAGCGACGGACGCGTCCTGTACGCGATGCTCGTCGGTCCCGGCACGATGGCCAGTATCGACGATGACGAGCGGTGTGTGGTGCACTGCAGCAACCTCTTCGCGGGCGACGCGCTCGTCGCGTGCACCGAAGGGTGTGCCAGGGTCTCGAGTTCGTTCACGGCGTCGACCGCTGGGGCCGTCACGAGAGGTTGAACGGGGGGCACAGAAACGACCGAGCCGAGTGAACGACAATCACCCCGACGTTCTTCAGCCACTGTAGACAGTCACGGCTCGACGTGGGGACCGCCCGTGAAGAACGCGCGAAGTGACCGAGAGGGGAGTTACTCGGCGGCGATGACGTCGTCGATGCGGAGGATCATCGTCGCGGCCTCCGTGGCGCTCTCGACGGCCTCGCGCTTCACCGCGGCGGGGTCGAGCACGCCGTGCTCGACGGGGTCGCCGATCTCACCGAAGCGGCCGGTGGCGATGACGCCCGCGCGGCCCTCGCTCTCGTACTTCGAGCGCAGGTCGACCAGCGCGTCAATGGGGTCCATCCCGACGTTCTCCGCGAGCGTGCGTGGGAGCGCCTCGACGGCGTCCGCGAACGCCTCGACCGCGAGCTGCTTGCGACCCTCGATGCCTGCCGCCTCGGAGCGGAGGTGGTCGGCGATGGCGACTTCGGTGCAGCCCGCACCGGGGACGACGCCGCCCTTGTCGAGCGCGGCGATGGTGACGTCGATGGCGTCGTTGATGGCGCGTTCGAGTTCGTCGACGACGTGTTCGGTGCCGCCGCGCAGGAGGAGGGTCACGGAGCGCGAGGCGGCGCCGCCCTCAACGAACGTGAGTTCGTCCTCGCCGAACTTCTCGATGGAGATGCGCTCGGCGTGGCCGAAGTCGTCGGTGTCGATGTCGGTCACGCTTCCGAGCCGCTTCGCGCCCGTCGCGTTGGCGATACGGCGCGCGTCGGACTTCTTCACGCTCTTGAACGCGAGGATTCCCTCCTTGGCGAGGTAGCTCGCGACGCGGTCGGAGATGGACTTCGTGCAGAACACGACGTCCACGCCGGCTTCTTTCAGCGAGGTGGCGTACGAGCGGAGTTCGGACTCCTCGGCGTCGAGCGCCGCGGTGAGCTGCTCCACCGAGGAGATGTTGTACTCGGTGTCGGCCTCGGCCTTGCGGACGTCGAGTTTCACGTCGACGACGGCGACGGTGGCGTCCTCGACGGAGCGGGGCATCTCGTCGTTGACGGGGTCCTTGTCGATGATGACACCCTCGACGAGTTCGGTCGCCGACGAGGAGGCGCCCGTTCGGGTGTGGACGTTGATGTCGTCGCGGTCGAACCGCTCGGCGTCGTCGTACACCATCCGCACCGCGCGGACGACGTGCCCTGCGAGGACGTCGGCGGTGACGTCGCCGGTGCCCTTGCCGGTCATCGAGGACTCGGCGACTTTCACGAGCAGGTCGTCGTCGAGGTCGACGTCGAGCACCTGCGCGTCGATGGCGTCCTGCGCGAGGCGGGCGGCCTCGGTGTACCCCTCGACGATGACCGTCGGGTGGATGTCGTCGTCGAGCAGGTTCTCGGCCTTCGCGAGGAGTTCGCCCGTCAGGACGGCGGCGGTCGTGGTGCCGTCGCCCACCTCGTCCTCCTGGGTCTCGGCGACTTCGACGATCATCTGTGCAGCAGGGTGCTCGATGTCCATCTCGTTGAGGATGGTCGCCCCGTCGTTGGTGATGACAACCTCGCCCGAGGAGTCGACGAGCATCTTGTCCATCCCGCGGGG